>CAZVFN010000004.1:0-57499 GCA_964626335.1 uncultured Ectothiorhodospiraceae bacterium | reverse complement strand
CGGTGCCTTCTGCATCGCGGGCCGCAACCGTCCCGGGGCGGGGATCGCGGCCTAGCAGGCGCCACCGCCCAGCGACGGATCCGCGCCCGTCGCGACCGCGTTGTTGTCGCTCGAGGCCCATTCCGTCCACGCGCCGTCATAGACGGCCACGTCGTCACGCCCCAGGCGGTGCAGGCCGAAGGCGAGGACACAGGCGGACACGCCGGTGCCGCAGCTGCAGACGACCGGGCGCTTGTCGATCGCGGCGAACGCCTCGCGCAGGCGTTCGACCGACCGCACGCGGCCCGTGCCCGGGTCGACGACGCGATCGAACGGCACGTTGCGCGAGCCCGGGATGTGGCCGGGCGGCAACCCGGGACGCGGCTCCGGGCGGTCGCCGGCAAAGCGCCCGGGCGGCCGCGCGTCCAGCAGCACGGCTTCGGCGCGCTCGAGGTTGCGGCGCACGTCCTCGGTGAACCACACGCCGGCATCCGCGGTCCGCGCGTCGAACCGCACCGGCGTCGGCGCGGGCGCCCCGGCCTCGAGGTCGAGCCCGCGCTCGCGCCAGGCGGGCAGGCCGCCGTCGAGGATCGCGACGCGCCGGTGTCCGAAGACGCGGAACATCCACCATCCGCGGGCCGCCGAGAACAGGCCGAGCGTGTCGTAGACGACGACGTCGCAGTCGTTGCCGATGCCGAGGCGCCCGACCGCCGCGGCGAACTCGTCCGCGGGGGGCAGCATGTGCGGCAGCGTGCTGCCCGCGTCGGCGACCCGGTCGATGTCGAGGAACACGGCTCCGGGGACGTGCCCGGCCAGGAACTCCTCGCCGGCATGGCGACCGCTGGTCGGCAGGTGCCAGCTCGCGTCGACCACCCGCAGGTGCGGATCGCCGAGGTGCGCCCGGAGCCAGTCGACGTCGACGAGCGAGGGCAGGGCAGCGTCGTTCATGTCGGTCCTCCCGGGTGGCAACGATGGCGTCGTCGGCGGGTGCGCGCCGCCCATCCCGACTGCGCGGCGGCCCGAATACGGTACTAAGACTCGCGCCGCGGATGGAAACGATCCGCGGCCCCGCGGTTTCCCGCCCCGGTCGGTCGTGGTGTAATCCCGCGGTCGACGGCCGCCGCGCGTTGCCCCGCAGTTCCCGGAGACGATCCGCATGCCCGCGACACCCGAGGCCGATGCCCTGCCCCCGAGCCGCCGCCTGGACGCCGTGCTCGGCGAGACCGGCGGCATCATCCTGGGCAAGGCCCCGACGATCCGGCTCGCCCTCGCCTGCCTGCTGGCCCGCGGCCATCTGCTGCTCGAGGACGTGCCCGGCGTCGGCAAGACGACCCTGGCGCATGCCCTGGCCCACGTGCTGCAGCTCCAGTTCCGGCGCATCCAGTTCACGAGCGACCTTTTGCCGGCCGACGTCGTCGGTGCATCCGTGTTCGAGCGCGCGACCGCGAGCTTCCGTTTCCATCCCGGTCCGATCTTCGCGGAGCTGGTGCTCGCCGACGAGATCAACCGCGCCCCGCCGAAGACCCAGAGCGCGCTGCTCGAGGCGATGGAGGAGGAACAGGTCACGGTCGAGGGCGAGACCCGCGGCCTGCCGGCGCCGTTCTTCGTGATCGCGACGCAGAACCCGCGCGACCAGGCCGGCACATATCCGCTGCCGGAGTCGCAGCTCGACCGGTTCCTGATGCGCCTGTCGCTGGGCTTCCCCGAGCACGCCGCCGAGCGCGAGCTGCTGGGCGGTCGCGACCGGCGCCGGCTGATCGCCGACATGCGCGCCCTGCTCACGCCGGCCGAGCTGCGCTCGCTGCAGGGCCGGGTGGACGGTATCCACGTCTCGCCGGCCATTCTCGACTACGTCCAGGGCCTGCTGGCCGCCTCGCGCGACGGCGACCGCTTCGTCGCCGGCCTGTCCCCGCGCGCCGGGCTGTCGATCCTGGCCGCGGCGCGCGCCTGGGCCCTGCTGGGCGAGCGCGACTACGTGCTGCCCGAGGACATCCAGGCGATCCTGGGCCCGGTGGTCGACCATCGGCTGCAGCGCCTCGACGACGCCCTGGAGGCGCCGAGCGCTCGACTGCGCGCGGACGTGCCGCTGCGCTGATGCGCCTGGGCCTGCCCGGCAGCCGGGCGCTCGCGGCCTGGCGCGATGCCCTCGCGCAATACTGGCTGGCCCGCCGGGTGCCGCCGGAGTCCGCGCGCATCCGCCTGCACCGCCGCCGCCTGTTCATCCTGCCCACCGGCCTCGGCTACGCGTTCGCCCTGACGCTGGCGCTGCTGCTGCTGGGCTCGCTCAACTATGGCACCAGCCTGGGCTTCGCGGTCACCTTCCTGCTCGCCGGCGCCGGCGCCCTGGCGATGGTCCACACGTACCGCAATCTCGAGGGCATCGAGCTGGTGTTCGCCCACCCGCGGCCCGTGTTCGCCGGCGAGCCCCTGCGCGTACCCGTGCGCCTGCGGGCGGGCCCGCCCCGGCGCTGGTCGGTCGAGCTCGAGGGCGGCGACGTGAACCCGCCGGCCTGCGATCCGGGTCACGAGGCCCCCGCCGAGCGCGAGTACCGCTTCGACACGGGCCGCCGGGGGCGCTTCCCGCTGCCCCGCCTGCGCGTGGCCACGGCCTGGCCGTTCGGGCTCTTCCGGGTCTGGTCGTGGATCTGGCCGCGGGTGTCTGCCCTCGTCTACCCGGCGCGGGTGGATCACGGGGTGCCGATGCCGCGGCAGCCGGCGGGCGAGGGGCGGGACCAGCCGCGCTCCGGCAGCGACGAGGACTTCGCCGGGCTGCGGGCCTATCGACCCGGGGACTCGCCGCGGCGCATCGCGTGGCGCATCTTCGCCTGCAGCGACGAGCTGGTGGTGAAGGCGTTCGAGTCGAGCCCGGCGGGCGATCTCTGGTTCGAGTGGTCGCAGCTGCCATCGCTGGGCCCGGAGGAACGCCTCGAGCAGCTCTGCGACTGGGTCGTGCGGGCCGACCGCCAGGGCGTGCGTTACGGGCTCGCGCTGCCGGACGCCCGCATCGATCCGGGCGCGGGTCCACCGCACCTCGCCCGCTGCCTCGAAGCCCTGGCGCTCGTGGGCGACGCCGGCGAGGCCGCCGCATGAAGGGGCGCGGCACGCCGGCGACGCGGAGCCAGCTGCACGCGACCGCCGCGGCGCTGGTCGCCGGGGCCCTCCCGCACGGCCCCGCGCTGCCGCTGTGGGTCGTGGCCCTCGTACCGGGTGCCGTCGGCCTGCGTCTCGCCCTCGGGCACCCGCCGCCACGCGGGTTGCTGGTGGGCCTCGTCGGGCTCGTGTTCGCCGCGGTGCTGACCCGTTTCGGCTCGATCTCCGGGGCGAGCGCCGGGGGCTCGTTCTTCTGCGCCATGCTCGCCCTGAAGTTCCTCGAGGCACGGGATCGGCGCGATGTTGCCATCCTGCTGTGCCTTGCCTATTTCCTCGCCGCGTCGGTCTTCCTGGCCGAGCAGGCGCTGGGCATCGCCGCGCTGGTGCTGGTCTCGGTGCTGGTGACGACCGTGGCCCTGACCTACGCGGCCGCGCCCGAGGGCCCGCCGCTCCGCGTGCGGGCGGGCCGCGCGGCGGCGGTCCTGCTACAGGCGGTGCCGATCATGCTCGTGCTGTTCCTGCTGTTCCCGCGCCTGCCGGGGCCCCTGTGGAGCATCGGCGGGGACGACACCGCCCGCACGGGCCTGTCCGACAGCATGTCCCCGGGCGACATCACGCGCCTGACGCGGAACCCCGCGGTCGCTTTCCGCGTCCGCTTCGAGGGCGAACCACCGGCCGCGGCCGAGCGCTACTGGCGCGGCCCGGTGCTCTGGGCGTTCGACGGGCGTCAATGGAGCGAGGGCGAGCCCCGCCACCGTGGGCTCGAACCGCCGCAGGCGACCGGGCGGGGCGTCGATTACACCCTCATCCTGGAGCCGCACGGGCGCAACTGGCTGTTCGCGCTCGACGTTCCCACGAGCGCGTCCGGCGGCGACGTCCAGCGCCGATCCGGCTACCAGCTCGTCTCCGGCGACGCGGTCGACGCGGTCCGGCGCTTCGACCTGCAGTCGGCGCTCGACTACCGCCTCGAGGTCGAACTGCCGCCGGAGCGCCGCCGCCGCGCGCTGGCGCTGCCGGGCGATGCGGCGCCCCGGGCGCGGGCGCTGGCGGCGCAGTGGCGCACGGCCGCGGAGTCGTCACGGGGGATCGCCGATCGGGCCCTGCGCTACCTGCGCGAGCGCGACTTCGTCTACACGCTGTCACCGCCCCGCCTCGACGAGCGCCCGGTCGATACCTTCCTGTTCGAGACCCGGCGCGGCTTCTGCGAGCACTTCGCGAGCGCCTTCACGGTACTCATGCGCGCGGCCGGCATCCCGGCGCGTGTCGTCACGGGGTACCAGGGCGGCGAGATCAACGACGTCGGCGGCTACATGATCGTGCGCCAGTCCGACGCGCACGCCTGGAGCGAGATCTGGATCGAGGGGCGGGGCTGGGTCCGGGTCGATCCCACGGGCGCGGTCTCGACCACCCGGATCAACGCCGGCATTGCCAGCGTCCCGGGTGCCAACGAGCGCCTCGACGGTGCGGCACGCCGCGGCGGCGGCCTGTTGCGCGACGCGGCCCTGCTCTGGGATTCGATCGACTACGGTTGGAACCGGTTCGTCCTCGGCTATGGCCCGCGCCTGCAGCAGGCGCTGATCGATCGCCTCGGGCTCGACACACTGGGGCGCTGGGTGTCCGTCGCGATCATGGCCGCGACGCTGCTGCTCACGCTGGGCGCCGTGTGGTTGCTGGCCCGGCTGCGGCCGGACCGGCGCGATCCGGTGGACCGGCTCTGGCAGCGAGCGCTACGCCGTCTGCGGGCGGCAGGCATCGAGCCCCGCCCCGACGAGGGACCGGCCGACCTCGCTCGCCGTGTGGCGGACCAGCGGCCGGAAGCGGCGGCGGCCTTCCGCCGCGTGGCGGATGCCTACATCGCGCTGCGCTTCCGGGCACCCGGCACGGGCGCCTCGATCGGGGAGCTGCGCCACGCCGTCAAGGCGTTCCGCCCACGACGCGCTCACTCGGCGCCGGCCGCCTCCATGTCCGAGGCCGACGCGAAGCAGTGGCCGCGGTAGAGGCAGTAGCCCAGCCACTTGTGCAGGAAGCGATTGCGCTCCCACGAGCGCTGCAACGTGCGCCGGGCATCGAACTGGTAGCACCCGCGCTCCAGGCGCACGTCCATGGCCTCGGCCGTGCGCGCATCGTGCTGCACGCGCACCCGCAGATCCGGCTCGCGGCGCTCGCCCGAGCCGTCGGCGAAGACATAGGTCAGGCGCAGGGTCGTCGTGTAGCGGGCCCGCTCGAGGACGACCACGTGCAGGTCGATGCAACCGGGCACGCGCGAAACCGCGCGATCGCCGATGCGATCCAGGCGCGGCACGAGCCGGCGCAGGCGCATGTAGTTCTCCTCGTAGAGCGCCATCAGGCCGGGGAAATCCCGCCGGCTGGCGGTGGACAGGACCCGCGGTTGTGTACGCACCTGCTGCATCGACCGGCCCGAGTGTCGTGGTGGACGGCGTCCAAGTGATCGGAGGATACACACTGGTCACCGGCGGTCAAACAGCGCCCGCGAGCGCCGCATGCGTCGCGTGCGCCCGGCGCTGCCAGCCCGGAGGACACCGGCGATGGGCGCGTGTTACGCTTTCGCTGCCAGCCTGCCGGCGCGACGCCGCGCGCCCCACTGCGGACCCTCTCGCTCGCCATGGAATACATCAAGCGCTTCGCCGAGATCTCCTACGACGACGTTGCCAGCGTCGGCGGCAAGAACGCCTCGCTCGGCGAGATGCACCGGGAACTCGGACGCCTCGGCGTCAACGTGCCCAACGGCTTCGCGATCACCGCCGAGGCGTTCCGCTACTACATCGAGTACAACGGCCTGTTCGACGAGATCCAGCGGCTGCTGCACGACCTCGACCCGGACGACACGCCGCGCCTGTCCGACGTCGGCGGCATCATTCGCGCGGGCGTGAATCACGGCGACATGCCCGCCGACCTGCGCGAGGCGATCGTCGGCGCCTACCGCGAGCTGGGCGCCGAGTACGGGCACAATCCGGACGTGGCCGTGCGCAGCTCGGCGACGGCCGAGGACCTGCCCGACGCCTCGTTCGCCGGCCAGCAGGAGAGCTATCTCAACATCCGCGGCACCCGCAACCTGGCCACGACGTGCAAGTACGTCTTCTCGTCGCTGTTCACCGACCGCGCCATCGCCTATCGGGTACACCACGGCTTCGATCACATGGACGTCGCCCTGTCGGTCACGGTGCAGAAGATGGTGCGCTCGGACATCGCTTCGTCCGGCGTCATGTTCACGCTCGATACCGAGAGCGGCTTCCGCGACGTCGTCTTCGTCACCTCCGCCTACGGCCTCGGCGAGAACGTCGTCCAGGGCTCGGTGAACCCGGACGAGTTCTATGTCCACAAGCCGAAGCTGGAAGAGGGCTTCGCGCCGATCCTGCAGCGCCACATCGGTTCCAAGGAACTGAAGATGATCTATACCTCGGAGAATGTCCGGGGCCACTCGACACGCAACGTCGAGGTCAAGCCGGCGGATCGGCGCCGCTTCTCCATCGACGAGGACGAGGTCCTCGAGCTGGCGCACTATGCCGTGCTCATCGAGCAGCACTACAGCAGGCGCAACGGCAAGTCCATGCCGATGGACATCGAGTGGGCCAAGGACGGCGAGAACGGGAAGCTGTTCGTCGTGCAGGCGCGGCCGGAAACGGTCCAGTCGCGCGTGGAGGACGTGCAGTTCCAGGAGACCTTCCGCCTCGACGACACCGGCGAGGTCGTCGTGCAGGGCAAGAGCGTCGGGCGGCGCATCGCCGCCGGGCATGCCCGGGTGATCCTCGAGGCCGCCCACATGCACGACCTGCGCGCGGGTGAAGTGCTGATCACCGACATCACCGATCCGGACTGGGAACCGGTGATGAAACGCGCCGCCGCGATCGTCACCAACCGCGGCGGACGCACCTGTCACGCCGCGATCATCGCGCGCGAGCTCGGCATCCCCGCGATCGTCGGCTGCGGCGACGCCACCGAGCACATCGAAGACGACCACCCGGTCACGGTATCGTGCGCCGAGGGCGATCTCGGCTATGTCTACCGCGGCCTGCTGCAATTCCACAGCGAGCGCCTCGAGGCGAGCGATCTCGCCCGCACCGAGACGGACCTCATGATCAACCTCGGCAACCCGGAGCGGGCCTTCGAGGCCTCGTTCATGCCGTCCGAGGGGGTGGGACTGGCGCGCCTCGAGTTCATCATCAACAACTCCATCGGGATCCATCCGCGCGCGCTGCTCGAGTACGATACGATGAGCGGCGACATCCAGCGACAGATCGACAACGCCACCTCCGGCTACGACAATCCCCAACGGTTCTTCATCGACCGCATCGCCGAGGGCGTCGGCACGATCGCCGCCGCCTTCCACCCTCGGCCGGTCGTCGTGCGCCTGTCCGACTTCAAGTCGAACGAATATGCCTCGCTCATCGGCGGCAACCGCTTCGAGCCCGACGAGGAGAACCCGATGCTCGGATTCCGCGGGGCCTCGCGCTATTTCGCCGACGACTTCGCCGAGGCCTTCGCGCTCGAGTGCCAGGCGTTGTACAAGGTCCGCTGGATCATGGGCCTGGACAACCTGAAGCTGATGGTGCCGTTCGTGCGCACGCCGCAAGAGGGGCGGCGAGTGCTCGATCTGCTCGCGCGCAACGGCCTCGAGCGCGGTGCCGGTGGCCTCGAGGTCTACCTGATGTGCGAGATCCCGACGAATGCGCTGCGGGCCGACGAGTTCCTCGAGGACTTCGACGGCTTCTCGATCGGGTCGAACGATCTGGCGCAGCTCACCCTCGGCATCGATCGCGACTCGGGGGCGGTCACCGACGGCGACGAGCGCGATCCGGCCGTCCTCCAGCTCATGGAGATGGCGATCGAGGCCTGCAACCGCCACGGCAAGTACGTCGGCATCTGCGGCCAGGCCCCCTCCGACTTTCCGGAGGTCACCCGCTTCCTGGTCGAGCACGGCATCCGCTCGATCTCCCTCAACCCCGACAGCCTGCTCGCGATGAAGCGCCTGGCCGCGGAGGTCGAGGCGAAGCGCGGGCAGGGCCATCGCAGCGCCGGCTGACCCTCGGCACCCGCCCGCACGCGGCCGCCTGCCGTCGCCCGCACCCTTGCGATTGCACTCGATTTATCGATAATGAGCGCGCCCGCGCCGGCCCACCGGCCGGCCCGATCATGCGCCAGCCCCTGGAGCCCCGATGGCGAAAGAAGACCACATCGAAATGGACGGGACGGTGATCGACACCCTCCCGAACACGATGTTCCGAGTCGAGCTCGACAATGGCCACGTCGTGACCGCCCACATTTCCGGCAAGATGCGGAAGCACTACATCCGAATCCTGACCGGCGACCGCGTCACCGTCCAGCTCACGCCCTACGACCTGTCCAAGGGTCGCATCACCTACCGCTCGCGCTGATCCACGCCCGGGCGAGCGCCGTCGCGGGCTCGCCGAAACAGCGCGTCTCCGCATCGCGCCTTTCTCACAGGCCCCACCCATGCCGTCGCGGGTCCGGGGCTGCGACATCGCCGGTCCGCCCGTGCGCCCATGGTGTATGCGCCGGCCGTGGATACGGCGCAATCGCCGGCACGACACCCGCCATCCGCCCGTCCTGCCGAGACATGGGATCGGCGGCCACGGCTTGCCGCTCGCAGGGCAGACGTTCGATCGGGCCGATCGACGTGTATTGTGACCCGGAATTCCGCGCTTCTTTTCGGGCGGGCCGGTGACTTGCGTTGCCGATGAGGCGAGGCGGGTTCCGGTTTCGCCCGCCTGTCAGCCGGCGAGTCCGTTTCTTTGCGTGTCGGGAATCAACCCAGGAGGCCCGCCCTGAACAACTCCGCCCGGTACTGGTGCGGAATCCGATATGCATGGGATCGCGATCGGACCCCGGGGACGATGAACCGGCGCGCGGGTCGAGGCGCGCCAGAGCCCGCGTCCCCGGGTGCGGGCAGGGGCGGCGGGGCAAGAAGACCCGGGGCAGGGGCTCGGTACACGTAGCTCGGGGTCGGATGGCCTCGTAACCGGGGTTTCCGCCGGCAATCCCCTGCGACGTCGCGTGCAAACGCTCCGCGCTGCGCTGCCTTCGGTCAACGGGCGGCCTACGGGGACCCTTCATCTCCGTAGGCCGGCCTTGCCCGGCGCCCGCCACGACCTTGCCATTGCACCGCGATTCCCGGGCCGGGCAACGCCGGCGGAACCGCGCTACGCAGCGCTTCGCGAGATTCGCAAGCCCCGACGCGCTCGGGAGCGGTGTCCGCACCGTCTGGCTCGCCGCGCATCTCGGGGCACGCGGATCGGGCGGCGACAGCGGCACGCGACAGGAAGTCGAGCCCGCGCTGTCCGCACAGGGACATGCCGTCAGCGCACCCCGCCCGACCCGAGAAGCACACGGGAGCCTGCCCGGGCACCGACACACGCAACCGTGTCGGCGTAGCGTGCGGGTCCGGCAGAAGGGACGTGGGCTCTACCCCGCGCCCCGAGCAGGTCGAGCCGGCGTGGGCGTGCTTTCCCCGCCTCCCTTCTTTTCACGCCAGAGCCACGAATCCGCCCGTCGTACAGGCGAGCGGAACCCGACCCACGTCTCGCCGAGAGACCCCGATGGGGTAAACCGGAGAACAACCCACGGGGAGGAAGCCCCCGCAGAGTCCGACCCTTTGAAGCCGGCAGCGGCGCCGGGAAATTGGCGCGGCCTGTCCATGACCCGGACCGCAGGACAGGCAGGGCGGCGCGCCCGCGCGGGCGCGCCGCCGCGCACTCAGTGAACGGGCTCGTCCGCCGTATCGATCTCGAGCTCGATGCTGTCGTCCTCGCCCACGGTAACCGTGACGCGCCCGCCCTTGGTCAGGCGGCCGAACAGCAGTTCGTCCGCCAGCGGCTTCTTGACGTGCTCCTGGATGACGCGGCCCATCGGCCGGGCACCCATGGTGCGGTCGTAGCCGTGGCGCGCGAGCCATGCGCGGGCGGCGTCGTCCACGTGCAGCGACACCCGCTTCTCCTCGAGCTGGGTCTCGAGCTCGATGATGAACTTGTCGACCACATGGGCGACCGTGCGGTCGTCCAGCGCGTGGAACTGGATGATCGCGTCGAGCCGGTTGCGGAACTCGGGGGTGAACGTGTTCTGCAGCACACCCATGATGTCGCTCGAGTGATCCGCGGTGCTGAAGCCGATGCTGCGACGCGACAGCGCCTCGGCGCCCGCGTTGGTCGTCATCACGATGATCACGTTGCGGAAATCCGCCTTGCGCCCGTTGTTGTCGGTCAGCGTGCCATGGTCCATCGCCTGCAGGAGCAGGTTGTAGACATCCGGGTGAGCCTTCTCGACCTCGTCGAGCAGCAGCACCGCATGCGGATTCTGCAGCACGGCGTCGGTCAGCAACCCGCCCTGGTCGTAGCCGACGTAACCCGGCGGCGCACCGATCAGGCGCGACACGGTATGGCGCTCCATGTACTCCGACATGTCGAAGCGCAGCAGCTCGATCCCGAGCAGATGCGAGAGCTGGCGCGTGACCTCGGTCTTGCCGACGCCCGTCGGCCCCGCGAACAGGAAGCTGCCGATCGGCCGGTCCTGCTGGCCGAGCCCCGAGCGTGTCATCTTGATGGCCGACGACAGGGTCGAGATCGCCTCGTCCTGACCGAACACCATCATCTTCAGGTCGCGCTCGAGCGTCTTCAGCACGCCGAGATCGGTGCGCGAGACGTTCTTCGCCGGGATGCGCGCCATGCGCGAGATCACGGTCTCGACGTCGTTGCGGTTGATCGTCTTCTTGCGCTTGTTCTCCGGCCGCAGGCGCCGATTCGCGCCCGCCTCGTCGATCACGTCGATCGCCTTGTCGGGCAGGAACCGGTCATTGATGTAGCGCCCGGACAGCTCGGCGGCGGATCGCAGCGCGCCGCTGGTGAAGCGCACCTGGTGGAACGCCTCGAAGCGGCTCTTGAGACCCTTGAGGATCGTGATCGTCTCCTCGACCGAGGGCTCGCTGACGTCGATCTTCTGGAAACGCCGCGCAAGCGCTCGGTCCTTCTCGAACACGCTCCGGTACTCCTGGTACGTGGTCGAGCCGATGCACTTGAGCTCGCCCGAGGCAAGCATCGGCTTGATCAGGTTCGACGCATCCATCACGCCGCCCGAGGCGGCGCCCGCACCGATGATCGTGTGGATCTCGTCGATGAACAGCACCGCGTGCTGCTCCTTCTTGAGCTGGGCCAGGATGCCCTTGAGGCGCTTCTCGAAATCGCCGCGGTACTTCGTGCCCGCCACCAGTGCGCCCATGTCGAGCGCGTAGATCGTGGCATCCGAAAGCACGTCCGGAACCTGCGCGTCGACGACCTTCTTCGCGAGACCCTCTGCGATCGCCGTCTTGCCGACTCCGGCCTCACCGACCAGCAGCGGATTGTTCTTGCGCCGACGGCAGAGGATCTGGATGGTGCGCTCGACCTCGGCATCGCGCCCGATGAGGGGATCGATGTTGCCGGACAGTGCCTTCTGGTTCAGGTTGGTCGCGAAGTTCTCCAGCGGCTGCCGCTCACTGTCGCCGGACTCCGTCACGCTATCGCCCTGTTCCTGTTCGCCTTCCTCGTTGTCGTCGCCGGAGACCTTCGAGATCCCGTGCGAGATGTAGTTGACCACGTCGAGGCGCGAGATGTTCTGCTCGGAAAGCAGGTACACCGCGTGCGATTCCTGCTCGCCGAAGATCGCCACGAGCACGTTGGCGCCGGTGACCTCCTTGCTGCCCGCCGACTGCACGTGGAAGACCGCGCGCTGCAGCACGCGCTGGAACCCCAGCGTCGGCTGTGTCTCGCGTGCGTCGTCACCGTCGAGCAGCGGCGTATTCTCCTCGACGAACTGCTCCAGGTCGCGCCGAAGCTTCTCGATATCGGCGCCGCACGCCCGCAATACCGAGGTCGCCGTCGGATTGTCGAGCAGCGCGAGGAGCAGGTGCTCGACGGTCATGAATTCGTAGCGACGCTCGCGCGCCTCCTTGAAGGCGGTATTGAGCGTGAATTCGAGCTCTTTGCTCAGCATGATCGGCTCCGGCCCTCTTCAGGCCTCTTCCATCGAGCACAACAGCGGATGCTGGTGCTCGCGCGCGTACCGGTTAACCTGATTGACTTTCGTTTCGGCCACGTCGGCACTGTAGACCCCGCACACGCCCTTGCCGCGGGTGTGCACGTGGAGCATGACCTGCGTCGCCTGCTCGCGATCCATGCGGAAAAAGTACTCAAGAACGTGGACGACGAACTCCATCGGCGTGTAATCGTCGTTCAGCAAGACCACCTTGTACAGCGGCGGCCGCTTGACCTTCGGCTCGGCCGACTCGACTTCGAGGTCGTCGTCGTATCGCGGGTCGTGCTCGCTCATAGCCCCGATTCTACCGCTGTGGACACGCCGCCACCATCATGGTTCCGCACCCAACCGGCCGGCGGGCGCCGCCGCCCATGCGAATTTAGGCATGACGGCGCAATTTTCAAGGCGCGCCCGGGTCGGTCTTCACCCGCGGAACGCTTTGCCACCACCCGGCGGACCCTGAAGCAGGTGCGGGCGCTGCATGCGATTGCGAGGCCTCCATCCGTTCGCCGCCGACGCCCCGGTCGGTTTCACGCGCGCCGAGCGCTGCGGGGGGAACGGCCCTGCCGGTCGCCCGCCCGGGAGCCACTGACATCCCTGCCCAGGAGACCTTCGATTGTACGTCCGCGGCCCCCGGGGAGGCCACGGGCGCGGTCGGTACCCGCTCGCGACGCGACCGTGGTAGAGTCCCGCCAGCGCTGCAACAGCGGCCGCCCGCCGATGTATCCGAGGGTCTGGACCCCCCACATGACCGTCGCCGCGGTCATCGAGTGCGACCGGCGCTACCTCGTGGTCGAGGAAATGGCCGACGGCGAATGCGTCTTCAACCAGCCTGCGGGTCACGTCGAGCCGGGTGAGCGCCTCGCCGACGCCGTGATCCGGGAGGTCCTCGAAGAGGCGGGCGTGCACTTCGTGCCACACCACCTGATCGGTATCTATCGCTGGGTCAACCCGCGCAACGACGAGACCCACGTGCGCATCGGCTTCAGCGGCTCGATCGCGCGTCGCGAACCGGCTCCCGAGCTTGACGGCCCGATCGTCGCCGTGCACTGGCTCAGCTACGCGGAACTGCTGGCCCGACGCGAGCGCCTGCGAAGCCCGCTGGTGCTGGGCTGCCTGGACGATCACCGCCGCGGGCGCCGATACCCCATGGACATGCTGCGGGATTTCGGATGACCGCCGGCGGGGTCGCGACGGGCGCTGTGGCCGGGATCCTGCCCGCGGCAGGCGGCATTGCCCGGGACCTGCCGCCGTTGGTCAACGTCTGCTGGGACCACGGCTGCGACCGCAGCCGGCGCATCAGGTTCGCGCCGCAGCACTGGTCGGCCAGCCGCGCCCTCCTCCAGCCCCCCGCCCGCTTCGCTCTCCGCCGAGCGCGAGCGCACCGCCAGGGCCATCGCGCGGTTCGAGTGGGCGACCGGTGACGCGGTCGGCCCTGACCGCGATCCAGCGCCAATGACGCGGGCTCAGGCCGACCCGGCCAGCTCGACTGCATCGACGCGTCCCGCAATGCAACGGGCTATCTCCTCGTGCTGGCCGATCGCGGCCTGCTGCGGTGGCATCGGGTCGGGGAGCGCCGGCGGCGGGCGAAATGGATCGTCGATAGCCACTGGACCGCCACGCTGATCGAGCGCGGCGGCGGCGATCGCTGGGCCGTCGACCGCTGGCACCGCGACAACGGGCAGCGCCCGTCCCTGCAGCGCCTGCCGGCCTGGTGCGACAAGCGGAGTCTCCCGCCGACCCCTCCGCTCGCTGAACCGGCCCGTCCCTTCTGGGGTTCAGGCGGCTCCGCGGGGTACAATCAAGCCCCCGGTTCGCAGTGGGTCCCAATTGGTCGCTCCACGCATCATCGTCGGCATCTCCGGTGGCGTCGACTCGGCCGTCGCGGCGCTCGAGCTGATCGAGCGCGGCCACGCGGTCGAGGGGCTGTTCATGAAGAACTGGGACGACCCCGATGACCCCGGACACTGCCCGCTCGATCGGGACCTCGAGGCCGCCGAAGCGGTCTGCGGGCACCTGGGCATCCCGCTGCACCGGGTGGAATTCACGGCCGAGTACTGGCACCGCGTGTTCGAGCACTTCCTCGCCGAGCACGAGGCCGGGCGCACGCCCAACCCGGACATCCTCTGCAACAGCCGGATCAAGTTCAGCGCCTTCCTCGAGCACGCGCTCGGCCTCGGCGGCGACGCCATCGCGACGGGCCACTACGCGCGCGTCGCAGGCGAAGCGAGCGGCGGCTACCGCCTGCTGCGGGGCGTCGACGCGAACAAGGATCAGAGCTACTTCCTGCACGGCATCGCGCCCGAGGCGCTGGCCCGGACACTGTTCCCGCTGGGCGATCAGACCAAGGCCGGCGTGCGCGAGCGCGCCCGCGCTGCGGGCCTGCCGAACCACGACCGCGCCGACAGCACCGGGATCTGCTTCATCGGCGAGCGCCGCTTCGCCGAGTTCCTGTCCAACTACCTGCCGGCGCGCGCGGGGCGCATGCAGACACCGGAGGGCCATGACGTGGGCGCCCACCCGGGGCTGATGTACTATACCATCGGCCAGCGTCAGGGCCTCGGGATCGGCGGCGGCCACGGGGTCGACGGGCGCCCGTGGTACGTGCTGGCCAAGGACACGGCCCGCAACGTGCTGGTCGTCGGCCAGGGCCACGACCACCCGTGGCTGCACGCGCGCACCCTGGATACGGAGCGCCCGCACTGGCTCGGGTCGGCCCCGGTGCTGCCGCTCGCCTGCAGCGCGCAGGTGCGCTACCGTCAGCGACCGGTCGCGTGTCGCGTGGTGGCGCATGGCGCGGGCCTGCGGGTGACCTTCGAGTGCTCGGTCCGGGCCGTCACGCCGGGTCAGTCGGCGGTGTTCTACGACGACGAGCACTGCCTCGGCGGCGCCGTCATCGCGCGGGCGGTGCGCGCACCGGCACCGGTGCCCGCCTGACGGCGCGCGCCGCCGCCCGCGCGATGAGCATGTCCCCGCTGCTGGTCCGGGTGCTGCGCGATGCCGTCGTCGTGATCGTGTTCATCGTCCTCGGCGAATGGGTTGCCCGGCTGCCGTACGCGACAGCGTCGGCGGATCCGATCATGATCGAGCTGTTCCGCGCCGTGTTCGGCACGCTCGGCTTCGCGGCGACGGGCTATTTCGCCGTCTCGCGCCGCCCCCTGCATATGGCCCTGACGTTCCTCGCCGTGTGGCTGCTCGCGGGCCTGGCGATCGCCCTGGGCGGTGGTGACCCGTCGGGCTGGATCATCATGCTGGTGTTCCTGCCACTGATGGCCCTGCTCGGCGGTGGGCTGGCCCTGCTGATCGAGCGACTCGCGCGCGAGTAGCGCGACGGGGCCCCGAGAGGCGGCCCCGCCTTCCTGCAACCGACGGCCCGGCCCGGAGCAGCATGAACCAACGCCGCCAGGATCAAACCCTCGCCCTCGCGGGCCTGATGCACGCCACCTGGCTGGTGCGCCAGGTCGCGCGCAACCACCGGGTCGACGACGAGCAGCTCGCGATCGCGTTGCGCCCGGTCTTCGAGCTCGATCCGCACAGCACCGAGGCCGTCTACGGTGATGCGGCCAGCCGCCACGCCATGCTGGCCGTGCTGCGCAGCCAGCTCGGCGCCGGCGCCGGCCCGCGTGACATGGAGGTGACACGGTACGCGGCGACCCTGATGCACATCGAGCGCAAGCTGGTGCGCCGCGACGATCTCATGCGGGCGCTGCGCGAGGGCATCGAGGCCGCGCGCACGCAGCGCGAGCATTTCGGCATCACCCACGAGAACCTCGTCGGGCGCCTCGGCGACCTCTACGCGGCGACCGTGAGCACGCTGCAGCCGCGCGTCGTGGTCCAGGGCGAGGCGATGACGCTGACGGACCCCGCCACCGCCAATCGCGTGCGCGCCCTGCTGCTCGCGGGCATGCGCTCGACCGTTCTGTGGCGGCAGTCGGGGGGCTCGCGCCTGAAGCTGGTATTCGGCCGCCAGCGCCTGATCGCGGCCACCCTGGCGCTGGATCCGGAGTGACGCCGGGACTCTGCGACCGCGCCATCGAGCTGTGCTAGTCTGCCGCACGGCGCCGGCTCAAGCCCCATCGACACGGGATCGCGGTCGCACGCCGGCGCTCCTATCGCCTGCAACCGTTGCCCGGAGGTTATCCCGCCATGACCGACATCCAGGTACCCGCCGAAGGGGCGAAGATCACGCTCGACAATGGCGTGCTCAATGTCCCCGACAACCCGATCATCACCTACATCGAGGGTGACGGGATCGGCATCGACATCACACCGGTCATGCAGCGGATCGTGGACGCCGCGGTCGACAAGGCCTACGGCGGCCGCCGCAGGATCCACTGGATGGAGGTACTGGCCGGCGAGAAGGCGAACAACGAGGTCGGCCAGTGGCTGCCGGACGAGACGATCGAGGCCATCCGCGAGTACCTGATCTCGATCAAGGGGCCGATGACGACGCCGGTGGGCGGCGGCATCCGTTCGCTCAACGTGGCGCTGCGCCAGGTGCTGGACCTGTACGTCTGCCTGCGGCCCGTACGCTGGTTCACCGGCGTGCCGTCGCCGGTCAAGCATCCCGAGAAGGTCGACATGGCGATCTTCCGCGAGAACACCGAGGACATCTACGCCGGGATCGAGTTCGAGGCGGGCTCGCAGGAGAACGAGCAGTTCAAGCAGCTGTTGCACGAGCACTTCCCCTCGGCGTACGCCAACATCCGCTTCCCCGAGGAGTGCGGCCTCGGGATCAAGCCCATCTCGCGCGAGGGCACGGAACGCCTGGTGCGGGCCGCGATCCGCTACGCGATCGACAACGGCCGCAAGTCGGTCACGATCGTGCACAAGGGCAACATCATGAAGTACACCGAGGGCGCCTTCCGCAGCTGGGCCTACGCGCTGGCCGAGCGGGAATTCCCCGAGGCGACCTACACCTGGAGCCAGTGGGAGCGCACCATCGCCGACCACGGCCAGGAGGCCGCGAACCGCGAGCAGGACGAGGCGCTGGCGAACGGTCGCATCCTGGTGAAGGACGCGATCGCCGACATCGCCCTGCAGCAGGTGCTCACGCGCCCGGAGGACTTCGAGGTGATCGCCACGATGAACCTCAACGGCGACTACCTGTCCGACGCCCTGGCGGCACAGGTCGGCGGCATCGGCATCGCCCCCGGCGGCAACATCAACCACGACAGCGGCCACGCCGTGTTCGAGGCCACCCACGGGACCGCGCCGAAGTATGCGGGCCGGGACATGGTCAACCCGGGCTCCCTGGTGCTTTCGGCCGAGATGATGCTGCGCCACCTCGACTGGAACGAGGCGGCCGACCTCGTGCTGACCGGCATGGACGCGGCGATCGCGAGCAAGAACGTGACGTACGACTTCGCCCGCCTGATGGACGGCGCCACCAAGGTGAGCTGCTCGCAGTTCGGCGAGGCGATCGTCAAGCGCATGCAGCAGTGACGGCGGGGACGGGCCCACGGCCATGACCATGCAGGCGCGCGAACAACTCGTGTCCGAGGCGGCCCGGCGCATTCACCACGGATTCGAACGCTACAACGAGGAGTTCCGGGAGATCACGGAGCGCGCGCGCCAGCGCTTCGAGGATCGCGACTGGAAGGGTCAGTTCGAGGACATCGCGGCCCGAGTCGAGCTCTACGAGCACTGGGCCAGTTGCACGGAGCGCTCGATCCGCGAGTGGCTCGACGAGCGCGTCACCGACCACGAGCTGTGGCCCGAGATCCGGGCCTACTATGGCGCGCGCGTCGAAGCGGTGCCCGAAGCCGGCTTCATGAAGACGTTCTTCAACTCGATCACCCGGCGCCTGTTCGGCACGCTCGGCGTCGACCCGCAGGTCGAGTTCGTGCGCCCGCCGCCCGAGGAGGGCATCGCGTCGCTGACGATGCGGCGCTACCCGTGCTGGTCCGAGCTCGAATCCGCATGCGCACGCGTGCTCGAGGGCTATCGCATGCGCGTGCCGTTCGCGGACCGTGGTGCCGATGCCGCGAACATGGCGCGCGCCATCCGCGCGCATTTCGGCGACGCGACCGTGGACGGGCGCTGCCTGCGTCTCGAGTTCATCGATTCGCACTTCTTCCAGGGGACACGCGCCTACGTGGTCGGGCGCCTGCGCATGGCGGACGGCAATTACCCGATCGTGGTCGCCCTGAAGAACACCGACGAAGGGCTGTGCGTCGACGCAACACTGCTTCAGGTCGAGCAGATCGGCGTTGTATTCTCCTACACCCGCTCTTACTACTTCGCCGATCCCACCTCCGTGGTCGCGGCGGTGCAGTTCCTCCACTCGCTGCTGCCGAACAAGCCGATCGACGAGCTCTACACGGTGCTCGGGCGCCTGCGCCAGGGCAAGACGGAGCGCTATCGCTCGCTCGTCGAGCACCTCGATCGCACGGACGACGTGTTCGTGCATGCGCCGGGCGATCCCGGCCTCGTGATGATCGTCTTCACGCTGCCCTCGTTCAATCTCGTGTTCAAGGTCATGCGCGACGTGTTCCGTCCGCCCAAGCAGAGCACGCACGCCGACGTCGAGGCGCGGTACCAGCTCGTCGCGCGCCATGACCATGCGGGGCGCCTGATCGACACCCAGCACTTCCGCAACCTCGAATTGCCGCGTCACCGCTTATCGGACGAGCTGTACGACGAGCTCATGCGCGAGTGCGCCCGCGGCGTCGGCCACGACGGTGACCAGATCGTTTTCCACCGCGCCTACGTCGAGCGCCGCGTGCGACCGTTGAACCTGCACATCCGCAATGCCGACGAGGACGAGGCCCAGCGTGCCATCCTCGACTACGGGCGCTGCATCAAGGACCTCGCGGAGACCAACATCTTCGCCGGCGATTTCCTGCTCAAGAATTTCGGCGTGACCAGCTCCGGTCGGGTGGTGTTCTATGACTACGACGAGGTATCGCTGGTCACCGACTGCTCGTTCCGGGAGTTGCCCGAGCCCGACGACGACATGGGGTTGATGGACCCGGGGACGACCCGCTACGTCGGTGCGAACGATATCTTCCCGGAGGAGTTCATCCGCTTCCTGTCGCTGCCACGGCCCTTGCGCCAGCGCTTTCTGGACGTCCACGGGGACCTTTTCACTGCCGATTACTGGCGCGATGTCAAGCGACGGCGCCAGCGCGGCGAGATCGCCGAGATCGTGCCCTACGCGCGCCAGAGCGTGGCGCGCGAGCCCATTCCGCTGTAACCCCACGGTGCGGGTGCCGCCGCGCCCCCACGCGCCGCCGGAAGCCGCCGGTCGTCGCCCGCCGACGGGGCCCTTGGCCCCGCCATTGCGCGCGCCCCGGCCATTGTGGTTTAAATGGAGGCGTAGCCCCTCGGGCCCCGGCCTGCAGCCGGTATGGAAGCCGTCGCGGAGCTGTCCGGGGCCACCGCGTCCGACGCCCGTCCGAGCCGACCGATCGGTGCCGGGCCCGGCCCGGCCCCCGGCGCGCGTGGCTCTCTCGCGGGGCATCCGGACCCCCGGGGCCATTCGAAAAAGATGTGGGTAGCCAGTACGCTGAGGAGCGTCCATAACAACAAAAGGCCGGGAGGTCCCATGTAAGTCGGTTCCTTGATGGAGCGGAGATGACTGAATCAAGCATTCTCGAACTCTCCCAGGCCGAGTACGGCGAACGCCGATCGGCCGTCGAGATGAGCCTGCAGGATTACCTCGATAGCTGCAGGGACGACGCAATGATGTACGCCGGTCCCGCCGAGCGCATGCTCGACGTCATCGGCGAGCCCGAACTGATCGACACCTCGAAACAGGAGCGCCTCGGGCGGATCTTCCAGAATCGCACGATCAAGCGTTACCCCTATTTCGCCGACTTCTTCGGCATGGAAGAGGTCATCGAGCGCCTCGTCGGCTTCCTGCGCCACGCAGCGCAGGGCCTGGAGGAACGCAAGCAGATCCTCTACCTGCTCGGTCCCGTCGGTGGCGGCAAGTCCTCGCTCGCCGAGCGGCTCAAGCAGGTCATGGAAGAGCGCCCGATCTACGTCCTCAAGGCGGGCGACCAGATCAGTCCGCTCTACGAAAGCCCGCTCGGCCTGTTCGATCCGGAGCGCTACGGCAAGCGCATACACGACGAGTACGGGATCCCGGAACACCGCCTGCCGGGCATGTGCTCGGCCTGGGCACTGAAGCGCCTCGACGAATTCGGCGGCGACTTCCGGCGTTTCTCGGTGGTGCGACTATACCCTTCCAAGCTGCGCCAGATCGGCATCGCCAAGGCGGAACCGGGCGACGAGAACAACCAGGACATCTCGACACTCGTCGGCAAACCCGACATCCGCAAGCTCGAGTTCTACAGCCAGGAAGACCCGGACGCGTACTCGTACTCCGGTGGCCTCAACCTGACTACGCAGGGCCTGCTCGAGTTCGTCGAGATGTTCAAGGCGCCGCAGAAGATGCTGCATCCGCTGCTCACGGCCACTCAGGAGCGCAACTACGTCGGCTCCGAAAACCTCGGCGCCATGCCCTACCACGGGCTCATCATGGCGCACTCGAACGAGGCCGAGTGGCAGAGCTTCAAGTCGAACCGCAACAACGAGGCCTTCCTCGACCGTATCTGCGTGATCGAGGTGCCCTACTGCCTGCGCTACACGGAAGAGTCGCAGATCTACGACAAGGTCCTGCAGCAGTCGGAGCTGGCCGCGGCGCCGTGCGCGCCGGGCACCCTGGAGATGATGGCGCAATTCGCCGTGCTCACGCGACTCAAGCCCCACGAGAACTCGTCGCTGTACTCCAAGATGCAGGTGTACAACGGCGAGAGCCTCCACGACGCCGACCCGAAGGCGCGCACCGTCCAGGAGTATCGCGACGTCGCCGGGGTCAACGAAGGCATGGTCGGGATCTCGACGCGCTTTTCCTACAAGGTCCTGTCGGAGACGTTCAACTTCGATACCGAGGAGGTGGCCGCGGACCCGGTTCACCTGATGTACGTGCTCGAGCAGGCGATCCGGCGCGAGCAGTTCCCGGAGGACGTGCAGAACCAGTACCTGTCGTTCCTGCGCGAAGAGCTCGGTCCGCGCTACGCCGAGCACATCGGCAAGGAAATCCAGAAGGCGTACCTGGAATCGTACGACGACTACGGGCAGAACCTGTTCGACCGTTACATCGCCTATGCCGACGCGTGGGTCGAGAACCACGACTACAAGGATCCGGACACGGGCCAGCTCATGGACCGCGAGACCCTCGACCGCGAGCTCGCCAAGACGGAGAAGCCGGCCGGTATCGCCAACCCGAAGGACTTCCGCAACGAGGTGGTGAAGTATGCCCTGCGCGAGCGCGCCCGAAACGAGGGGCAGAATCCGCGCTGGACGTCCTACGAGAAGATCCGCGAAGTGATCGAGCAGCGCATGTTCGCCAACGTCGAGGAACTGCTGCCGGTCATCTCGTTCGGGGCCAAGAAGGACAGCGAGACCGAGGGCAAGCACCAGGCGTTCGTCGAACGCATGGTCGAGCGCGGCTACACCGAGCGCCAGGTCCGACGCCTGGTCGAGTGGTACATGCGCGTGCGCAAGGCGGGCTGAGCCATGGACTCGATCGTCGACCGGCGCCGCCAGCCGCGCGGCAAGAATCTCGGCAACCGCCAGCGATTCGTGCGGCGCGCGCGCTCGCGCATCCGCCACGCGGTCAAGGAGAATCTCAAGCAGCGCGGCGTCACCGACTCGGAGAGCGGCGAGACGGTGTCGATCCCGCCGGATGACGTGCACGAGCCCGACTTCACCCAGGATTCGAGCGCCGGCAGCCGCGAGCGCGTTCTGCCGGGCAACCGCGAGTTCGTCGAGGGCGATCGGATCCCGCGCCCGCCAGCCGGCGGCGGCAGCGGCGAGGACGGCAGCCCGGAGGGCGAGGGCGAGGACACCTTCACCTTCGAGCTCACGCGCGACGAGTTCCTCGATATCTTCTTCGAGGACCTGGAGCTGCCCGATCTCGTCAAGCAGAGCGTGGCGGCGGAGTCCTCCGAGGTGCCGCACCGGGCGGGTTTCACCACCGACGGCCCGCCGGCGCGCATGAACCTGGAACGCACCATCCGCCATTCCATGGCACGGCGGGTGGCCCTCGGGCGGCCCACTGCCCGGGCCGTCGACACGCTCGAGCGCGAGCTCGAGCAGCTGCGCGGGGGCGAGATCCGGCCCGCCGACGGGCGCTCGGCGGAAGCGCGCATCGAGGAGATCGAGGCGATGCTCGCGCGCGCCGAGGAGCGCCGCCGCCAGGTGCCCTTCATCGACCCGGTGGACGTGCGCTACAACTACTTCGAGCACGTGCCCAAGCCCATCACGCAAGCGGTCATGTTCTGCCTGATGGACGTGTCGGCGTCGATGGACGAGGACATGAAGGATCTCGCCAAGCGCTTCTTCATGCTCCTGCACTTGTTCCTCACGCGCCACTACGAGCGCGTCGAGGTGATCTTCGTGCGCCACACCCAGCATGCCCAGGAGGTCGACGAGGACACCTTCTTCCAAGGGCGCCAGACCGGCGGCACGATCGTCTCGAGCGCATTCGACGAGATGCTGCGCATCGTCGACGAGCGCTTCCCGCCGGACAACTGGAACATCTACCTGGCACAGGCGTCCGACGGCGACAACTGGCGCGAGGACATAGCCCGCTGCACGCGGGTGCTGGACGAGCGGGTCCTGCCGCTCTGCCAGTATGCCGCCTACGTCGAGATCGCCCGCGACGGGCGCACCCAGGACAGCGAGCTCTGGCGGGCCTACGCGCCCATCGCCGAGGAGCGGCCGCAATTCGCGCGCCGCCGCATCGCGCGCCCCGGTGACATCTACCCGGTCTTCCGCGATCTGTTCCAGCGCGACGGGGCCGCGGCATGAGCGTGCGTGCCCTGCCCCCGGGCGGACAGGCGATGCGCCCGCTGTTCGAAGGCCGCAACTGGAATCTCGACGACATCGAGGCGATCCACGCCGCCGTCACCGATGTCGGCGCCAATGAGCTCGGTCTCGAGCTGTACCGCAACCGCATCGAGATCATCACCTCGGAGCAGATGCTCGATGCCTACGCCTCGCTCGGGCTGCCGCACATGTACCGGCACTGGTCGTTCGGCAAGCGCTTCGCCCACCAGGAGATGCTCTATCGCCGCGGCATGACGAGCCTCGCCCTGGAGATGATCGTCAACTCGAACCCGGCGGTCTGCTACCTCATGGAAGAGAACGACGCGACGGCCCAGGCCACGGTGCTCGCCCACGCGGCCATGGGGCACAACCACTTCTTCAAGACGAACCAGACGTTCCGCGAGTGGACCGACGGCGACACGATCCTCGATTACTGCGAGTTCGTGCGCAGCTACATCGGCCGCTGCGAGGAGCAATACGGCGTCGAGGCCGTGGAGCGTACGCTCGACGCGGCGCATGCGCTGCAGGAACAGGGGGTCGACCGGATCGCACCCCGCCACCGGCGCAGCGTCGAGCAGGAGCGCCAGCGCATCGTCGAGCGCCGGCGCCATCAGCGCGAATCGGAACACGAGCTGTGGCGCGTGGTGGCCAGCCCCACACACGACGAGACCGCCGAATTCGACGCCGACCGCGAGGCCGAGGAACGCGCCATGTCGCTGCCCGAGGAGAACCTGCTGTTCTTCCTCGAGAAGCAGTCGCCGTCGCTGAAGCCCTGGCAGCGGGAGCTGCTGCGGATCGTGCGCACGCTGTCGAGCTACTTCGAGCCGCAGCGCCAGACCAAGGTCATGAACGAGGGCTGCGCCTGCTGGTGTCACTACGCCATCATGCACCGCCTGCGCGAGCGGGGCCAGCTCACCGACGGCGCCATGCTGGGCTTCCTGCACCTGCACTCGTCGGTGGTCGCGCAGCCCGCCTTCGACCACCCGATGGGCCAGGGGCTCAACCCCTATGCGCTCGGCTTCGCCATCTGCCGCGACATCGAGCGCATCTGCAACGAGCCCACCGAGGAGGACGAGGCCTGGTTCCCCGAGTTCGCCGGCAATGGGCGCGCGCTGGACACCCTCAAGCGTGCCTGGTCCGACTTCCGCGACGAGAGCTTCGTGCGCCAGTTCCTCTCGCCGAAGGTGATCCGTGACTTCCGCCTGTTCCGTCTCGACGACGACACCGCCGACGACGAGTACGTCATCGGCGCGATCCACGACGAACGCGGTTACCGGCGCGTGCGGCGCGCGCTGGCCGCGCAGTACGATCCGGCCGAGAACCGCCCGCGCATCGAGGTCACGGACGCCGACCTGCGCGGGAGCCGGCAGCTGCGCCTGCAGCACACCGTGCGCCGCGGGCGCACGCTCGACCCCCTCGAGACCCGGCGCACGCTGGGGCATCTCGCCGTCCTGTGGGGCTACGACGTGGTTCTCGACGAGATCGACGAGGACAGCGGCACGACCGTCGCGACCCACCGCCAGGAGCAGCAATAGGCGGCCCCGGCACGCATCCTGCTTGACTTCGCCATCGGCAGGCCGCGTCCTGCCACGGCCGCGCGGGCCGCTCGATCCGCGAAGTCACCCGGGGCGAACCATGGCCAAGAGCGAACGACGCGCCCACCGATCTCGACCGGCAGGCCCCAGCGCTTTCGGCGGCGGGCTATCCGGTGGGCCCGGGCCCCCCAGCCTCGAGATGGAACTGCAGGAGCTCGTCCTGCACTTCCAGCCACAGTTCGACCTCGTGAGCGGGGACCTGCGGGGCTTCGAGGCCCTGCTGCGCTGGCAGGACGACACCGGCGAGCTGGTCATGCCGGCCGAGTTCCTGGACGCCATCGAGGACCGGGGGATGCTGGCCGAAGTGACGCGCTGGGTCGTCGCGGATTTCGTGGAGCGCGTCGAGGCCTGGGCGCATCGCCTGCCCGGTGGCCTGCGCATCGCGCTGAACCTGCCACCGGCCGCGCTGTGCGATCGCGCCGTCCTCGACGACCTGCGCGAGCTCGTTCGCGATCGCCCCGCGGTCGCCGAACGCCTCGCCCTCGAGCTGTCCGAGGCCGGGGCGTTGCAGACGTTGCTCGACGCCTGCAACGACTTCCTCGAGCGTGTCGGCGGGGATGTCATCCAGCTGACACTCGACGACTGCGGCACGGGCCCGGAGACGGCGCGGGCGCTGCAGGAGACCCCGGTCCAGGCGGTCAAGCTCGACACCGCGATCGTCGCCGGCATGCTGGACGAGCGTCGCCACATGGCGGTCGTGCACTCGGCCAGCCAGGCGGCCCGCGAGCGCGGGCTGCGCGTGATCGCCGAGGGGGTCGAGCGGGCCGAGCAGGACCGCGCCCTGCGCGAGGCCGGCTGCGACATCGGCCAGGGCGACTACTACGGCTACCCGGCCCCTGCCGAGCGGGCCGAGGGCTGGCTGGCATCGGGCCCCGGCACCGGTGCCGGGGGCTGCGTCGGCTGAGCCGTGCGACGCGGGCCCGGCGGACCCGCCGACTCCGGCGTCGAGCCGGGCACGCCGCTTGGCCCCCGGCCGGAGCGGCGCTACCCTCCCCCAGGATGGCCGGAGCGGGTGACACCGAGGAGCGTCTGCGGCTGCACGCCCGGCGTCTGTGCCGCGACATCGGCGAGCGCACGGTGGCCCGCGGCCTGGCCGCCGCGGAGGCTTACGTCCACGCAGCGCTGGCCGAGACCGGGCTGGCGGTCGAGCGCCAGGCCTATGCGGCCTTCGGATCGTCGCCCGCCAATCTCGTCGCCCGCGCCGGCCCGGTCGGCGACCGCCCCTGGATCATCGGCGCTCACTACGACACCGTGCCCGGCACGGAGGGGGCCGACGACAACGGCAGCGCCGTCTGCGTGCTGCTGGAACTCGCACGGCGCCTGGCGCGGGCGCCCCCGCCCGTGCCGGTCCGCCTGGCCGCGTTCGCGCTCGAGGAGGCGCCCGCGTTCGGTACGCCGCAGCAGGGCAGCCGCGCATTCATCCGGCGCCTGCGCGCCGCCGGCCAGCGCCCGCGGGGCGCCCTGGTGCTGGAGATGGTGGGCTACACCGCCGCGACCCAGCGCTATCCCGCGGCGCTGCGCTACACCGGCTACCCGCAGCGCGGGGATTTCATCGGGATCGTCGGCAATCGGCGCTCGCGCGGCCTGACGCAGGCCGCCGCGGCGGGGCTGCGGCGGCAACCGGGACTACCGGTGGCGACGCTGACGGTGCCGTTCGACGGACTGGTCCTGCCGGCCACGCGCCTCAGCGACCACAGCTCGTTCTGGGACGCCCGCTGGCCGGCGGTGATGATCACCGACACCGCCTTCTTCCGGAATCCGCATTACCATCGGCCGAGCGACCGGATCGAAACGCTCGACTTCGACTTCATGGCCGCGGTGGTCGGCGGCCTCGAGCACGCGCTGCACGGGTTCGCGGCCGCGCCCGGCTGAGCGCCGCCGCCGCGACGGGCGACGGCCGATGCCCGCGCACCAGCGCCGGGAGGGCAGCCAGCTCGCCGTGCGCGTCGGCACCGACGGGGTCGGCGCGCCACGCGCGCCCCCCGCTCATCCCGTGTCGGGCGCGCCCGCTTGCCGGCGTCAGGTCCCGCCGTTGCCGCCGAGCGCGTCGCCGAGCTTCGTGATCAGGTCCATCGGCATGGGGAAGACGATGGTCTTGGCGTTGTCCTGCGCGATGCCCTGCAGGGTCTGCAGGTAGCGCAGCTGGATCGCGCGCGGGTCCGTGCCGAGCTTCGTTGCGGCGGCGACCAGATTCTCGGCCGCCTGCAGCTCGCCGTCGGCGTGGATGACCTTCGCGCGCCGCGCGCGCTCGGCCTCGGCCTGCTGGGCGATCGCCCGGATCATGCTCTCGTCGATGTCGACGTGCTTGATCTCGACGTTGGCGACCTTGATGCCCCACTGGTCGGTCTGCTTGTCCAGGATGTCCTGGATGTCCGCGTTGAGCTTGTCGCGTTCGGAGAGCATCTCGTCGAGGTCGTGCTTGCCCAGCACCGATCGCAGCGTGGTCTGCGCGAGCTGGCTCGTCGCGGCATAGTACTGCTCGACATTGATCACCGCCTTCTGCGGATCGACCACCCGGAAGTAGACGACCGCGTTCACCTGCACCGAAACGTTGTCCTGGGAGATCACGTCCTGCGTGGGCACATCCATCGTGACCACGCGCAGGTCCACCCTCTCGATCTGCTGGATGAAGGGAATGACGATGATCAGTCCGGGCCCCTTGACCCGCTGGAAGCGCCCGAGCAGGAAGATCACCCCGCGCTCGTACTCGCGCAGGATGTTGAAGATGCTCACGACGATCAGCGCGAGCAGAGCGATAATGACACCGCCTACGATCAACATGGCGTTACTCCTCGGTGGATTCGATGGGCTCCACGTGTACCGTCAATCCGTCGCGGCGTAGCACGCGCACGCGCTGCCCCACCGCGACCGGGCGATCGCTGCGCGCACGCCAGCGCTCGCCGAGCATCTGCACCCAGCCATCGTGGGCGTCGACGTCCGTCAGGGCCTCGCCGACGGCGCTCTCGACCTCCTCGGCACCGCTGACCACCGGCGCCCGCCAGGCCTTCACGGCCATCCAGGCGATCGTGAGCATCAGCGCCCCCGACAGGGCAGCGACCGAGCCGATGACCTCGAGCGCGATCTCGAAGCCCGGGACGTCGGTGTCCATGAGGATGATCGAGCCCACCACCATGGCGACGATGCCACCGAATCCGAGCGCACCGAAGCTGGGCACCAGCGCCTCGCTGACGACGAGGATGATGCCGAGCAGGATCAGCAGCAGGCCGGCGAAGTTCACCGGCAGGACCTGGAACGCGTACAGCGCCAGCAGCAGGCAGATCGCCCCGACCGTGCCCGGCACCAGGGATCCGGGGTTGTAGCCCTCGAGCAGGAGGCCGTAGATGCCGATCATCATCAGCAGGTAGGCGACGGTCGGGTTGGTGATCACGGCGAGGAGCTTCGAGCGCCAGTCGGGGTCGATCCGTTCGACGCCGGCGCCGGCGACGCGCAGCGTCACGGTCTCGCCGCCCACGGCGACCTCGCGCCCGTCGGCGGTCTCGAGCAACGTCGCGACGTCGCCCGCGAGGAAGTCGGCGACGTTCTTCTCCACCGCCTCCTCGGCGGTGATGCTGACCGCCTCGCGCACGGCGCGCTCGGCCCAGTCGGCGTTGCGCCCGGTCTCCTGCGCGAGGCCGCGGATCCACGCGGCCGCGTCGTTGATCGCCTTCTGCTTCTTCGGATCGCCCGCGGCGCCCGGCTCGGCCCCCTCGCCGCCGCTTTCGCCCGCCGGCGCGCCGTCCTCGCCGCCCGGGTCCTGCTCGGGCTCGCCGGAGGCGTCACCACTGCCCTCGCCCTGCCCCTGGCCTTCGCCCTGGCCGTCGCCGGGCTGCGGTTGCGGGGCAGGCGAACCGCCGCCGCCTCCGATCGATACGGGCGTCGCGGCCCCGACATTGGTCGACGGCGCCATCGCCGCGACGTGGCTGGCGTAGAGGATGTACGTGCCGGCGCTCGCCGCGCGCGCACCGCCGGGCGCGACCCAGGTGGCCACCGGCAACGCCGAGCCGCGGATCGCCTTGACGATATCGCGCGTGGCGGCGGTCAGCCCGCCCGGGGTGTCCAGCTTTAGAATGACCAGGTCGGCGCCGCGCTCCGTCGCCGTGTCGATGCCGCGCGTGATGTAGTCGGTCGTCGCCGGCCCGATGGCGCCGTCGACGCTGAGCATGACCACGCTCGGGGCCTCGCTCGCGGCGCCGGCGCCGGCGACCGCCTCGTCCTCGGCGAGCGCTGGCAGCAGCGCCAGCAGCGCGCCCGCGAACAGCAGGACCGCGGCCGCCGCCGATCGCAGCCGTTCAGTCCCAGTGATAGTCGATCGTGATTTCTTCATCGGGCCGGATCCGCCGCAGCGCGTAGAGATCGAAGCCGTCGAACTCGGCGTTCGGCTCGCCGCTGTGGTTCAGGTAGCGCAGTCGATTCATGCCGCGCCTGCCCACCCATTCGTCGCCCGCGTCCACCCAGAGGACATGCGAGCCGTTTTTTTTCGCCTCGGGACCGAGATAGGTACCGATGTATTCGCCGCGGGGGATCGCGACGGCCGCGAACAGGCCCTTGCCGTGGATCGGCGAGCGACCGACGCGCACCATCCGGTCGGTGCGCTCGTTCGCCGCCCGCAGGGCGCCGCGAGGGGGCCAGGCACTCAAGCGCACCGCCCCGGCTCGCGGGCCCGCGCCCGGCAAGGGCTTGCTCCAATCGAGTCGATGACGGGTCGGCGTGCGGGACTGCCCGGGCTGGGTATCATTGAGCGCTCCAAGGCGCCGCAACGGCATCCGGCCAGTGTACCCGATCGGCCAGGGCCGAGGGCCAGCGCACCCGGGATCGAGCGCCGCGGGCCACCGCGACCGGCCTGTGCGTCCTCCGCGCCCTCTGCGACGCTGCGAATGCCGATTCCGGGCAACCCTGACGACGCCTCGGCGAGCAGCCTCAGCCGGCGACGTCCGCGACGCCCAGGGCGCGGTCGCGCAGTTGCTGGACCTCGTCGCGCAGCCGCGCCGCCTTCTCGAACTCGAGGTTCTGGGCGGCGTCGAACATTTGCTTCTCGAGCCGCTCGATCTCGCGTGCCAGTTCCTTCGGCGATTTCGACTGGTCGGTCTCGGTCTGCTCCGCGACCTCGGCGAAGCGCTCCGGCGTGCCCGGCGCGCCGGCGTGCGCGCCCTCCATGATGTCGGCCACCCGCTTGCGGATGCCCTGCGGCGTGATGCCGTTCTCCTCGTTGTACTCGACCTGCCTGGCACGGCGTCGCCCGGTCTCGTCCATGGCGCGGCGCATCGAGCGCGTGATCTCGTCGGCATAGAGGATGGCCCGGCCGTGGACATTGCGTGCGGCCCGGCCGATGGTCTGGATGAGCGAGCGTTCGGCGCGCAGGAAGCCCTCCTTGTCCGCGTCGAACACGGCCACCAGCGCGACCTCCGGCATGTCGAGGCCCTCGCGCAGCAGGTTGATGCCGACCAGGCAGTCGAACTTGCCCAGGCGCAGATCGCGGATGATCTCGACGCGCTCGACCGTGTCGATGTCGGAGTGCAGGTAGCGCACGCGCACGCCGTGCTCGGCGAGGTAGTCGGTGAGGTCCTCCGCCATCTTCTTGGTGAGCGTAGTGATGAGCACGCGCTCCTCGGCGGCGACGCACTTGTTGATCTCGGACAGCACGTCATCGACCTGGGTGGCCACGGGCCGGACCTCGACCGCGGGGTCCACCAGGCCGGTCGGGCGGACCACCTGCTCCACCGTCTGATCCGAGTGCTGCTGCTCGTACGGTCCCGGGGTCGCCGAGACGAAAACGGTCTGCGGCTGCAGTTGCTCGAACTCCTGGAACGTCAGGGGCCGATTGTCGAGCGCCGACGGCAGGCGGAAGCCGTAGTTGACGAGCGTCTCCTTGCGCGCCCGGTCGCCCTTGTACATGCCGCCGATCTGGGGAATCGAGACGTGGCTCTCGTCGACGATCAGCAGCGCCTCGCGCGGCAGATAGTCGAACAGGCACGGCGGCGGTTCGCCCCGCTGGCGCCCGGACAGGTAGCGCGAGTAGTTCTCGATGCCCGAGCAATAGCCGAGCTCGTTGATCATCTCGAGATCGAACAGGGTCCGCTGCTCCAGGCGCTGAGCCTCGAGCAGCTTGCCGTTTTCGCGCAGTTCCTCGAGGCGCTCGCGCAGCTCCTCCTTGATCTGCTCGACCGCGGACAGCAGCCGTTCGCGCGGGGTCACGTAGTGGGTCTTCGGGTAGACCGTCAGGCGCGGCACCCGGCGCTTGACCTCGCCCGTCAGCGGATCGAAGAACGAGAGATTCTCCACCTCGTCGTCGAACAGCTCGATGCGGATCGCCTCCTCGTCGGACTCGGCGGGGTGCACATCGATGACCTCGCCGCGCACGCGGAACGTGCCGCGCTTGAGCTCCGTGTCGTTGCGCTGGTACTGCATGTCGGACAGACGCCGCAGGATCTGGCGCTGGCCGATGGTGTCGCCGCGGTCGAGGTGCAGCACCATCTTCAGATAGGCCTGCGGATCGCCGAGGCCGTAGATCGCCGATACGGTCGCGACGATGATCGTGTCACGGCGCTCGAGCAGGGCCTTGGTGGCCGACAGGCGCATCTGCTCGATGTGCTCGTTGACCGAGGCGTCCTTCTCGATGAACGTGTCCGACGACGGCACGTAGGCCTCGGGCTGGTAGTAATCGTAGTAGGAGACGAAGTACTCGACCGCGTTATCCGGAAAGAATTCCTTCATCTCGCCGTAGAGCTGGGCCGCGAGCGTCTTGTTCGGCGCCATGATCAGGGTCGGGCGCTGCTCGCGCTCGATCACGTTGGCCATGGTGAAGGTCTTGCCGGAGCCCGTGACGCCCAGCAGGGTCTGGTACATCAGGCCGGTCTCGACACCGTCGCACAGGCCCTCGATCGCCTGGGGCTGGTCACCGGTGGGCTCGAACTGCTTCTCGATCCGCAGCGGCCTCGAGAGCGATTGCAGGGGGCTATAGCCTTCGGCGCTTTCCTCGCTCATCATGTTGCCATCCGATTGTCTCCGGGGATCCCGCCGTGACCATCCAGCTCTCCGACCGCGTACAGCAGATCCAGCCCTCGCCCACGCTCGCCGTCACGGCCCTTGCGGCCTCGCTGCGCGCCCAGGGCCGCGACATCATCGCCCTCGGCGCAGGCGAGCCCGATTTCGACACGCCCGCGCACATCAAGGAGGCGGCGATCGAGGCCATCCAGACCGGGCGCACCAAGTACACGGCGGTCGACGGCACCCCCGAGCTCAAGCAGGCCGTCATCGACAAGTTCCATCGCGACAACGGCCTGCAGTATACCGCCGAGCAGGTGCTCGTCTCCTGCGGCGGCAAGCAGACGTTCTTCAACCTGGCCCAGGCCCTGATCGACCCGGGCGACGAGGTGATCATCCCAGCACCGTACTGGGTGTCCTACCCGGACATCGTCAAGCTCGCCGGCGGCGTACCGGTGGTGCTTCGCGCCGAGGCCGAGCAGCGATTCAAGCTGACCCCCGAGCAGCTGCGCGCGGCGGTCACGTCGCGCACCCGCCTGGTCGTGCTCAACAGCCCATCGAACCCGACGGGCATCGCCTACACCTCCGCAGAACTGGCGGCCCTCGGCGAGGTGCTGGCCGAGCACCCGGACGTGGTCATCGCCACCGACGACATGTACGAGCACATCCTGTGGGCGGACGAGCCGTTCACCAACATCGTCAACGCGCGGCCCGACCTGTACGACCGGACCGTGGTGATGAACGGCGTGTCCAAGGCCTACTCGATGACGGGATGGCGGATCGGCTACTGCGGCGGCCCGAAGGACCTGGTCAAGGCCATGAAGAAGGTGCAGTCGCAGAGCACCTCGAACCCGACCTCGATCTCGCAGTGGGCGGCCACCGCCGCCCTCAACGGCAACCAGGACTGCGTGCAGGACATGGTCGCACACTTCCGCGAGCGCCACGACTACGTGGTCGCGGCACTCGAGGCCCTGCCCGGCGTCGAGTGCCTGCGCGGCGACGGCACCTTCTATGCATTCCCGCGCATCGAGGCCGCGATCCGCGCCTACGGCGCCGACGACGACGTCGGCTTCTGCTCGGGGCTCCTCGACGACACCGGTGTGGCCCTGGTGCCGGGCTCGGCGTTCGGCGCACCCGGCTACATGCGGCTGTCGTTCGCCACCAGCATGGACAACCTGCAGAACGCGATCGGGCGCCTGCAGAAGGCGCTCGGGTGACGCGCGCGGCTGCCTTGACCGGCCCGGGCCCGGCCAGTAGTATTCGCCGCCTCGCAAGACCCCACCGAATCCCCGGTAGCTCAGCGGTAGAGCGGGTGACTGTTAATCACTAGGTCGGCGGTTCGAATCCGTCCCGGGGAGCCATCCAGAGCCGATACCGCCGTCGCCGGGTCAGCGGTGCGCGCATTGCTACCCGCCCCGCGCAGCGGCAACATGGCTGTCATGAAACTGCAACCGCCGCCGCCCTAGACTGGCGGCATGGCCCACGCGCAGGCGTCGCACGCGCGGACGACGGCCGGCGCCCCCGGTGCCTGGGGGCGCCGCGGGGCCCCGCGCGCTACCTTCCGCCGCGAACACGGAGCCGATCGCAGACGATGTTGCCCGGCCTGATCGTCGACAGCGTCCGGCGCTATATCGCGCTCGTGGGGCGCACCCTGATCCCCGGGCGCGCGGCCTGCGCGCGGCCGACCCCGCGCCACTACGCCGTCGCCCTGCCGTTATTGGCGGGCCTACCGCTGGTGGCGGCGTATCACTGGCTCGGCCTGCTGCTCGACGAGATCCTGTTCCGTGGCTACCGCCGGGTGACCGTGCGCGAACCCGTCTTCGTGCTGGGCGTGCCTCGCAGCGGCACCACGGCGCTGCACCACACCCTCGCCGAGGATGCCCAGTTCACCACCTTCCGGACCTGGGAATGCCTGTTCGCCACCTCCGTGACCTGGCGGTGGGTCTGGTGGGGGGCGGGGCGCGTCGACCGGGTGTTCGGCGGTCTCGGCCGCCATGCCCTGGAGGGCATCGAGGCCCGGCTGCTCGGGCGGCTCAACGAAGTCCACGCGGTCGCGCTCGACTCGCCGGAGGAGGATTACCTCGCGCTCCTGCCGGCGGTCGGCTGCTTCGTGCTGGTGGTGCTCGGCCCCGACGCGGCCGCCGTGTGGCGCCTCGGGCGCTTCGACGCCGACCTCGGCGAAAACGAGCGCCAGCGCCTGATGGCGTTCTACCGCTCGGTCGTCCAGCGCCACCTGTACTTCCACGGCCCGACGCGCCGCTTCCTGGCGAAGAATGCCTCGTTCGCCCCGGCGGCGGCCAGCCTGCTGGAGGCGTTCCCCGACGCCCGGGTGATGGCCTGCCTGCGCGAGCCCTCCGGGGCCGTCGCCTCGCAGCTCGACGCGCTCGACCCGGCCATCGCCTCGATCCACGGCCGCTACCGGCGCGAGGTGCTGCGCGAGCGGATCATCGCGACGTTCGCCTTCCACTACCGCCACCTGCTCGAGACCCTGGGACGCCAGGCCAGCGACCGCGCGATCCTCATCCCGAGCGGCGCCCTGCGGGCGGACATGCGCGCGACCATCATGCGTGCGTACCGCGATCTCGGACTGGCGCTGACGCCGACGTTCGCCGCCCACCTGGCCGCACTGCCCGCGCGCGCAGGCGCCGGCGGCGCGAGCCACGACCTGGAGCGCTTCGGCACGACCGCCGAGGCCGTGGCGGCGCGCTTCGAGGACGTGCGTGCGGCGTTCGCGTTCGACGCCATCGAACCCGCGCGCACGGGCGATTTCGCACTAACGGGGCGAATACCGGCGAGGGACGCTGCATGAGCCATACGGGGATGCGCATCGTGATCCTTTCGGACGCACAGCCCGGGCGCAACGGGGTGGGCACGTACTACGAGGATTTGCGCGCCCACCTGGCCGGCCACGGCACCCGGGTGACGCTGCTCGCGCCGGGCGTCGCCGACGCGCGCGATCAGTGGCTGTCGCTGCCGCTGCCCGGCGACGACACCCAGCGCCTGGCACTGCCGTCCCCCATCCGCCTGCGGCGCCGCCTGCACGCGCTTGCGCCCCATGCCGTCATCGTCGCCACGCCCGGCCCCTACGGAATGCTCGGCGCGCGCTACGCGCGCGCCGTCGATGCCCGGCTGATCGTGGGCATGCACACCCATCTGGAGGCCCTTTCGACCCTCTACTGGGGTGCGATCCTCGGGCGACTGAACCGCTGGGGCCTCGCCGCGCTGAATCGCCGCCTGTGCCGCCGGGCCGATTGCGTCGTGGCGAACTCGACCGAGATGGCCGACGTCGCCGAGCACTGCGGTGCGCTCCGGACCCGGCTGGTGGGCACCCTGCTGCCGCGCGATTTCCTCGACGCGCCGCTCGAGCCGCGCGGCGATCGCCTCGAGCGGGCCGTGTTCGTCGGCCGGCTGGCCGCGGAGAAACGCGTCGAGCAGGTCATCGAGGCCGCCGAGCGCCTGCCGGAAGTGGCATTCGCGATTGCCGGCGACGGCCCCCTGCGCGCCGGCGTCGAGCAGGCCGCGCGGCGCCTGCCCAATCTCCATTACCTGGGGTGGCTGCCGCGCGCGCAGATCCGCGCGGCGATCGATGCCAGCGACCTGCTGCTGCTGCCATCATCGGTGGAGGCATTCGGCACCGTCGCCATGGAGGCGATGGCGCGCGGGCGCGGCGCCCTCGTCTCGGGCGACTGCGGGATCCGCGACTGGCCCGGGCTCGCGCAGGGCCTGTGGACGATCGGGGTCGACGAGCACGTGGCCGACGCGATCGCGCGCGTCGGCGCGCTCGATGGTCGTATGCGCCGCGAGCGCGTGCGCGCGGCGCGCGAGGCCGTGCTGGCGATGAACGAGCGCGCCCTCCGCGAGTGGCTGGCGATCCTGCAGCCGGGCACCCTCGCCGCAGCGGCCTGAGGCATGGACGCGCTCGTCTCGATCCACGACGTGACACCGTCGACCCTCGACCGGGTCGATGCCCTGCTCGCGCGCTGCTCGGAGCACGGGGTCGATCGCGTCACCCTGCTGGTCGTGCCCGGCCACGACTGGTGCGCCACCGCGCTGGAGCGCCTGCGCGCCTGGCAGCGGGCCGGGCACGAGCTCGCCGCCCACGGCTGGTCCCACCGGGCGCGCGCCCGGCGGACCCTCTACCACCGCCTGCACGCGGCGCTCATCTCGCGCCATTGCGCCGAGCACCTGTCCCGCCCCGCTGGCGAGGTGGTCGATCTGATGCGCACCAGCCACGACTGGTTCGCCGAGCACGGTCTGGCACCGCCGTCGCTGTATGTGCCCCCGGCCTGGGCGCTGGGTCCGGTCCGGCCCCGGGACCTCGCGGAACTGCCCTACGACCACGTCGAGACGCTCGCGGGGCTGCGCCATGCGGGCGGCCTGCACTGGCTGCCGCTGGTCGGCTACGAGGCCGACACGGCATTGCGGGCAGCCACGCTGCGCGCGAGCAACGCCCTGGCGCGGGTCACCACGCGCCGGCAGCGACCGCTGCGCATCGGCCTGCACCCCGACGATGCCGGGCTGCGCCTGGCCCGCGACATGGACGCCGACCTGGCGGGGATCCGCCGAGCGCTGCACTATCGCGACCAGGCGCCATCGAGGCACACGGCCCGCCGCGGGCGCGTCGAGCGCGCGTAGCGACGCCGTGTCCGGGGATGGGCATCGGGGGGCCGGTTCCGGCACGCGCCCCTGAAGGCCGAGCCGGGCGCGGGCGCCGGCGTGCGGACCACGGCGTACGGCGCCCTCCAGCCATTCATTTATGGTTATAGCCATATAGCCAATTGGCCTTTCGCTCGATACCGCGGTAGAGTCCTCGGTACTCGCCTCAGGGGCCAGCCGATGCAACGACGCCTTGCCGGTCGATTCCCCCGGCGCACCCTTGCCCTCGTCCGACGCCCCGCGTCCGACCCCCGATGACGCGCGCAACGGGCTCGCCGGCATCGCCATGGCCCGCTCCAACCGCGGACGGGCCGGCGCACGCCGCGGCGACCGCTGCGGCATTCCGCCCGACGGCCTCTCGCCATCGCCGCAGGCGCACGCGGGGCGATCGCCCCGACGGTCCGGGACCCGTGGCTTGCGCGAGCGCGTCGCGGACGACGCGTGCCCTCTGCGGGCATCGCCCGGCATGCTCGCTCGGCGCCGGGGCAGCGCCACTGCGCCCCGAAGCGGGTCTGACGCGCGCGCCGCACCACGCGGCCGAATCAGCCACGCCCGCGGCGTATCCAGCATTCGTTGAACGCAAGGCGGGCTATCGCTCCGTCTGCCCAGCCAAGGGACACGATCCGCTATGAACGAAGCATCATGCTGCGGTCCGGGCTACTCTTCACCCGCGGAAGCGATGCAGGCGCCGCGGGAGAAGCTGCTCTACACCATCGCGATCTACACCGGCACCGGCATCCAGAAGCCGGACTACCTCTGCACGATCGACGCCGATCCCGAGAGCCCGACCTACAGCCGGGTCATCGGCCGGCTGGAGATGCCGGGCATCGGCGACGAACTGCACCACATGGGGTGGAACGCCTGCTCGTCCTGCCACGGCGACGCCACGAAGGAGCGCCGCTACCTGATCGTGCCGGGGGTGCGCTCGTCGAACCTGCACATCGTCGATTGCGGCGACGACCCCCGCAATCCGAAGCTCCACACGGTGGTCGACGGCGACGACATCAAGCGCAAGACCAACCTCTCGGCCCCGCACACGGTCCACTGCCTGGGCTCGGACATCATCATCTCGATGCTCGGCGATGCGCGCGGCAACGCCCCGGGCGGCTACCTGCACCTGAACGAGGATTTCGAGATCGTGGGGCGCTGGGAACAGGGCATGGGCGACATCAAGTTCGGTTATGACTTCTGGTACCAGCCCCGCCACAACATCATGGTCAGCAGCGAATGGGCGGCCCCCAACACCTTCATGCCCGGCTTCGACCTCGAGGAGGTGGGCCACCTGAAGTACGGCCGCGAGCTCCACTTCTGGGACTTCGAGAAGAAGGAACCGAAACAGACCTTCTATCTCGGCGAGGACGGGCTGATCCCGCTGGAGGTCCGCTTCCACCACGACCCGGACAGCACGCACGGCTTCTGCTGCGCCGCGCTCAGCGCCAACATCATCCACTGGTGGAAGGGCGACGACGGCGAATGGCACTGGGAAAAGGTCATCGACGTCGGCAACGAGCCGCATCCCGACTGGCCGATCCCGGTGCCGGGGGTCATTTCCGACATCCTCCTGTCGATGGACGACCGGTTCCTGTACCTCAACAACTGGCTGCACGGCGACATCCGCCAGTACGACATCTCCGATCCGCACCACCCGCAGCTCACGGGGCAGGTCTGGATGGGCGGACTGCTCGGCAAGGCCCCGCAGGTCAACGGGGTCAAGGTCACGGGCGGGCCGCAGATGACGCAGCTGTCGCTGGATGGCAGGCGCCTGTACGTCACCACCTCGCTGTTCTCGACCTGGGACAACCAGTTCTACCCCGAGATCCGTACCAACGGCGGCTGCATGCTGAAGGTCGACTGCGATCCCGCGAACGGGGGCATGGAGATCGATCCGGATTTCGTGGTCGATTTCGGCGAGGAGCCCAATGGCCCCTCGCGCTGCCACGAGACCCGCTACCCCGGCGGCGATTGCACCAGCGACATCTGGCTATGAGGTACACCATCACGCTCGCGAACCGGGGCGGCGCGACCTACCGGGTCGATGACCGCCGCCCCCTGCTGGATTCCCTGCGCGAGCAGGGGGTCGATCTGCCCTACGGCTGTCGCTACGGCGGATGCATCACCTGTGCGGCGAAGCTGATCAGCGGCGAGGTGGATCAGCGCGCGCAGGTCGCGCTCAACAACCGCCAGCTCAATGACGGCTACGTAGTGCTCTGCGTCGCGCGACCGCAGTCGGACTGCATTCTGGAGATCGGGGTCGAGAGCCACGACCGGCTCTACCGCAACCCCTTCCTGGATCCGCTCGCCTCGCACGAGCTCAAGGCCGACATCGCCACGCCGCGGGAGAAGGACGAATGACCTACATGAACCATGATGAAGGCTACTCCGAGGAGTACCTCCAGGACATCCTCAAGTCGGTCACGACCATCGCCATGGTCGGTGCCAGCCCCGACAAGACCAAGTTCAGCTACGGGGTGCTGCGGGTTCTGAGCGAGACCGGTTACGACATGGTCCCGGTGAACCCGCGACCGGACGTCACCGAGATCCGGGGCCTGAAGGTCTATCCGTCGCTGCAGGCCATCGACCGTTGCGTCGACATGGTGGAGGTGTTCCGGGCGCCGCGGGAGCTCCCGGAGATCGCCCGGGAGGCGGTGGAGATCGGGGCGAAGGTGCTGTGGGGCCAGATCGGCGTGCGCAATGACGCGGCGGCACGCATCGCCGAGGAAGGCGGCCTGAAAGTGGTCATGGACCGCTGCCCGAAGATCGAGCTCTTCCGCCCCTTCTGGAAACCGAAGCTGCACCTGGGGATCTGACCGCGCACCCCGAACGCCCCCGCCGGGCGGCCGGGCGGCGATCCTGGGCCGCCGGCCGCCACGACGGGGTGGCGCCACCTGCGGCAAAGGCGGGGCACGCGCCGCTTGCCCGGCGCACCGGCCCTCGCGGGGCGTGTCGGCATGCGGCGCCCGCCCATGACGGCCGCGCTCGGCCCCATGGATCGCCCGTCACGGCGCAGTCCGTTGACGCGGCAGGTGTGAAATCCGATACTCCCTCATCCTTGTATAGACTGATCATTCTACCAAAGCAGGGGTGGCAGGCAGCGTTGCCCGCCGGCCCGGCAGCACGGGGTGGCGGGTAGCGGCAACGCGGCCGTGAGGCGCGCCGAGGGCAGGGGCATCAGCCGTTCCCGCGTTGCGGGCCGCGAGACCGCCACGAGCCCCCCCCGGGAGAAGCGCGCATGAGCCGCACCGACGACCGCGACGCCTACACCCACGACGACATCCAGGGGATCCTCGGATCGGTCCGCACCATCGCGATGGTCGGTGCGAGCGCGGATCCGAACAAGGCCAGCTACGCGGTGCTGCAGGGCCTGATCGGCGCCGGTTACGACATGATCCCGGTCAATCCGAGGCCGGACGTGGAGGAGATCCGCGGCCTGAAGGTCTACCCTTCGCTGCGTTCCATCGGTCGCCCGGTCGACATGGTGGACGTGTTCCGGCCGTCGCACGAGCTGGTCGGCATCGCCGGCGAGGCCGTCGAGATCGGGGCGAAGGTGCTCTGGGCGCAGCTCGGGATCCACGACGACGAGGCGGCACGCATCGCCGAGGCCGGTGGCCTCCAGGTCGTGATGGGCCGCTGCCCGAGCATCGAGCTGGCCGGCGAGCAGACCCGCAACCGCGAGGCGGCCGCGAGCGCCGCACGATGAAGGCAGCACCCGCCGGCGGTTCTGCGAGGACAGTCACCGCCAGCAGCGTCCGGGCAAACGGCTTGGCCGACGGTCCGGACCGATCCGCACAGTCAACGGAAGGCATCGCCATGCAGCCACAACAATCCGACGAGTCCGATTCCATCCTCCTGCAGGAGCCGAGCAACGAGGGGATCCTGCGCCTGACGCTGAACGATACGGCGCGCCGCAACGCGCTGTCGGACCGCATGCTGGCCGAACTGCGCCGCACACTGGACGCGGCCGCCACGGAACCATCGGTGCGCGTCATCGTGCTCGCGGCCAACGGCAACGCCTTCTGTGCCGGGCACGACCTCAAGGAGATGACGCGGGCGCGACAGGCACCCGACCGCGGCCGCGCCTACTTCGCGGAGCTCATGGCCCACTGCTCGGGTGTCATGCAGGCGATCGTCAACAACCCCAAGCCCGTGATCGCCGAGGTGGCCGGCGTGGCGACCGCGGCCGGCTGTCAGCTGGTCGCGAGCTGCGACCTCGCCTACGCCTCGCCCTCGGCGCGTTTCGCCACGCCGGGTGTCCACATCGGGCTGTTCTGCTCGACGCCGATGGTCGCGCTCTCGCGCAACGTCGAGCACAAGTCCGCGATGGAGATGCTGCTGACCGGAGATCCGATCGAGCCCGAGCAGGCCGAGCGGATCGGGCTGATCAACCGGGCGGTCCCCGAGGAGGAGCTCGTGGAGCACACCACGGGCATCGCCCGCAAGATCGCCGCGAAATCGAACATGACGATCACCACCGGCAAGACCGCGTTTTATCGCCAACGCGAGATGTCGCTCGCGGACGCCTACGAATACGCCTCCAACGTCATGGTGGACAACATGCTCAAGCAGGACGCCGAGGAAGGCATCAATGCCTTCCTCGACAAGCGCAGCCCGCAGTGGTCGGACCGGTAGCGCCGGGCAGGAGTCATACCATGACCAATCCGTTCAACCAGGGTCTCGACCGCAACCCGGGCAATTTCCAGCCACTGACGCCGCTCGTGTTCCTCGAGCGCGCGGCCGAGGTGATGCCGGACCACCACGCCATCATCCACGGCGAGCTGCGCTACACCTACGGGGAATTCTACAGCCGCTCGCGGCGACTCGCGTCCGCCCTGGCGGGCCACGGCATGGGTCGTGGCGATACGGTCTCGGCACTGCTGCCGAACGTGCCGCCGATGCTGGAGGCGCACCACGGCGTGCCGATGTGCGGCGCGGTCCTGCACGCGATCAACACGCGGCTGGACGCGAAGACGATCGCGTTCCAGCTGGACCATGCCGGAGCGCGGATGCTGATCGTCGACCGCGAGCTCCTGCCGCTCGCCCGCGCGGCCCTCGAGCGGACCGAGGTCGACCCGACGCTGATCGTCTATGACGACCCGCAGGTCGCCGGCACGGATGGAGCGGCGCCCGGCGGCATCGACTACGAGGCATTCCTCGAAGCGGGCGATCCGGCCTTCGAGTGGCTCATGCCCGAGGACGAGTGGGACGCCATCTCGATCGGCTACACCTCCGGCACCACGGGCAACCCCAAGGGGGTCGTGTCGCACCACCGCGGCGCCTACCTCCTCGCTCAGGGCAATGCCCTGATCTGCAACATGCCGCGGCACGCCACCTACCTGTGGACGCTGCCGATGTTCCACTGCAACGGGTGGTGCTTCCCGTGGACCATGTCGGTCGTCTTCGGCACCCACGTCTGCCTGCGCCAGGTGCGCTCCGAGCCGATCTGGCGCGCGATCGCCGAGCACGACGTCACGCACCTGTGCGGCGCGCCGCCCGTGATGTCGTTGCTGGTGGCGGCAGAGCCGGGCGTGCAGTACGAACTCGACCGCACCGTGGAGTTCTTCACGGCCGCCGCGCCGCCGCCCGAGAAGATCCTCGCCGACATGGAGGGCGCGGGCTTCAACGTGACGCAGCTGTACGGCCTGACCGAGACCTACGGCCCGGCCGTCGTCAACGAATGGAAGACAGAGTGGGACGACCTCGAGCCCCGGGCGCGCACCGGGCGCAAGGCCCGCCAGGGCGTGCGCTACCCGCCGCTCGAGCGACTCGAGGTCATGGATCCGGAAACCATGGAACGCGTGCCGCACGACGGCGAGACCATCGGCGAGGTGATGTTCCGCGGCAACGTGGTGATGAAGGGCTACTTCCGCAACCGCGAAGCGACCGATGAGGTGTTCTCCGGCGGATGGTTCCACTCGGGCGACCTCGGCGTCGTGCACCCCGATGGCTACATCCAGCTCAAGGACCGGTCCAAGGACATCATCATCTCGGGCGGCGAGAACATCTCCTCGATCGAGGTCGAGGACGCGCTGTACAAGCACCCGTCGGTGGCCGTCGCCGCCGTCGTCGCCATGCCCCACGAGCGGTGGGGCGAGGCACCCTGCGCCTTCATCGAGCTGGCCCAGGGCCACACGGCCTCGGACAACGAGCTCGAGCAGCACTGCCGCAGCAATCTCGCGTCGTACAAGATCCCGCGACGCTTCGTCTTCGAGGCGATTCCCCGAACGGCCACCGGCAAGATCCAGAAGAACGAACTGCGCAAGCGCGTGGCCGGCTAGGAGCCTGTCCGAGCAATTGGCGCCGTCGCGAGCGCGTGGTACAGCCTGCAGATTTTGGCGCTTGTGAAACGAGCATGGTGGTTGCCATGTGAGTTGAGCAATCGCCAAAAGAGGCCGCTGTGGCACGTGCGCAGTGAGTCCACGGTTCCTCCGGCAGGCTCCTCGTGTCCTTTAACGGAAGTTCGCCGATCTTGCGCGGCGACGCATCGCGGTGGCACGGCGACGGCCGGGCACACGCGCCGCGATCAGCCGCTGCCATTGACGTGCTTGCGGCGGCCTCAGGCAGCGACCGACGCCGGGTCGACCACCACCCAGAGCCCTTCGGCGCTGGCCACCAGCGAGCCATCGGGCGCGAGGATGGCCGTGCCGCACCGGCGCTTGCGCCCTGCCCCGCTGAGATCCCAGCCGATCACGGTGGCCTCGCCGTCCGCCTGCAGGGGCGCGTCGATGCGCACGGTCAGGCGAGCAAGCAGCGCCGCCTCGCCCGGCGCGCAGGCGAAGTAGCCCGGACAGTCGAGCGCCGCCCACAGGAATTCCGTCGCCACGGCGCCACCGCCCGCCGCGAGCCCGGCGTGGAGCCGCCAGGGCGCGGCCACCATGCCCTCGCGTCCCTCGACCTGTTGCGGGTGGATGCACAGGCCATCGGGGTGCTCGCGGGCCTTGCCGCAGACGAAACACGTGGAGAAGGGGGCGAATTCCTTCGGTCGGCCGGGCGCGTCGACCGGATCGCCGCCGAGACGCAGGGGCGCCGGCCGCGATGGCACCGCCAGGTCGAGCGCCGCCGGTTGCGCACGCCCGACCACGCGGTCGTCGAGGTACATCTCGACACTTGCGCCCGATCGCGTGATCGCCATCGGCGTATCCAGCGGCGGCGGCATCTTCAGGCTGGCTGCCGCGTCGCCCTCGATCCGCCGGGCCAGCAAGCCGCACGTGTAACCGCCATTGGCGCTCTTCGGGGGCCCCTTGAACCGCGAGGGGACGATGACCGTATCCATGATCCGGGGGCTCCGGGGCCGCTTCGGTGGGCATTTGTATAGTCCCCGCCCGGTCGGTGCAAGTCGCGCCGCATCGACACCCGGCACGCAGGGGCATGCGAGCCGCGCGACGCGCGCCCGGGGCGGGTGCGCGCATCGGGGCCGGACATGCCCTGCAGCACCGCCATCCGGCGCCGCCGGCGAACGCCCGGATGCCCGCCGGGCCACCGGTTCGCCGGTCGGGGGCCGCCTTCGCTAGACTGGGGGCGGGAGCGGTACGCGTCTCCCCGCCGGCCGCACCCGCGACCGGGCATCTGCCGATCACCGGGGATCCGAACCGAGGATGCAGACCCCCATCGTGTTCACGACCCTCGGTGTCCTTCTGCTGGCGGGGCTCGCCGTCGAGTGGATGGGGCGGCACCTGCCCCTGCCGCGCGTCACGCTGCTCATCCTGTTCGGCTTCGCGATCGGCCCCGCGGCCCTCGACCTGCTGCCGGCGGGCGCGGCCGCGCACTGGTTCCAACCGGTCACCACGCTGGCGCTCGTGATGATCGGATTCCTCGTGGGCGAACGTTTCTCGCTGGACCGCCTGAGAGCGCGCGGCCCGGTGGTGCTGGGCGTGTCGCTGGCCGAGGCACTGGGAGCGGCGGCGACGGTTACGCTCGGCATGCTCGCACTCGGGGCTTCGCTGCCACTTGCCCTCCTCCTCGGCGGCGTGGCGCCCGCGACGGCCCCGGCCTCGACCTACGACGTGGTCGACGAGGCGGCGGCCGAGGGCCCGTTCACGGAGACACTGATCGGCGTCATCGGCGTCGACGACGCCTGGGGTCTTCTGCTGTTCAGCATCGCTGCTGCGGCCGCGGCGGTGCTGGCCGGCGGCGGCAGCACGGCGTTCGTATTCCAGGCCGTGCACGAGATCGGCGGTGCACTGGTCCTCGGGGGCGTCCTCGGCGCCGCCGCCGCGCTGTTGACGCGCCGGGTCCGGCCGGGCCAGCCGACGCTGCTCGAAGCCCTCGCCATCGTCCTGCTCACCGCCGGACTGGCGACCCTGTTCGAGGTCTCGTTCATCCTGACCGCGATCGTGCTCGGGGCGGTCATGAGCAATGTCGCCGGCAGCGACGACAAGGCGTTCCACGAGATCGAGCACCTCGAGTGGCCGTTCATGCTGCTGTTCTTCGTGCTGGCGGGCGCGTCGCTGCACGTCGAGGCGCTGGCGGGGATCGGGCTCCTCGGAGTGGGCTACATCGCCCTGCGCACGGCCGGCCTGATGGCGGGGGCGACGCTCGGCGGTTACCTGGTGCGCGCCGAGCCCGCGGTGCGCCGCTGGACCGGCATCGCGCTGCTGCCCCAGGCCGGCGTGGCCCTCGGCCTCGCGCTGGTCGCGGAGCAGCGCCTGCCGGGCGTCGGCGAGAACCTGCTGCCACTGGTGATCGCATCGACGGTCGTGTTCGAGCTGGTCGGACCCAGCTGCACGCGGCTCGCACTGCGCCGCGCCGGCGAGGTCGGTCGCCGCGGCTGACGGCTCACCGGAGCCCGCCGAAGCGCACGCGGCAAAGCCCCGCCTCGCGCACGAGCCCGTCGCCGCGACCGGCGCCGGCGAACGATCGCTCCATGCGCGCCCGCGTGCCGAACACGCGCCGGGCCGCACCGGTCCCGCGATCGATGACGGTGACGCTCCGCAGCCCGCCGAATGGCTCGAACACGAAGCGGTACTCGTCCGGCTCCACCTCCAGGCGCCCGGTGCGGACCGGGCGCACGTCCGGGCGGCGCACGCGCCCCTGGGCGGGCGCGACGATGTACACGGCCCTCAGCCCCGCCCCGAATTCGCAGCGGATCGGCTGCTCGTCGGACGCGCGGGCGGGCGCGCCGGCGAGCAGCAGCGCGGCCGCCAGGACAGGGACCACCGTGGCGGCGGCGCGCACCGGGCGGCGGCGCCCTACCAGGTGCCCGTGTTGTCCATCGACGCCCAGGGCTCCTTCGGCGGCTGGGCCTCGCCCCGCTGCAGCAGCTCCACCGAGATGCCGTCGGGCGAGCGCACGAACGCCATGTGGCCGTCGCGCGGGGGCCGGTTGATGGTCACACCGTTGTCCATGAGGTGCTGGCAGAGCGCATAGATGTCGTCGACGCGGAAGGCCAGGTGGCCGAAGTTGCGCCCGCCCTCGAGCGGCTCCGGGTCCCAGTTCCAGGTCAGCTCCAGCATGGGCGACTTGTGCTCGCGCGCGCGCTCGACGTCGTGCGGCGCCGCCAGAAAGATCAGCGTGAAACGGCCCTTCTCGACCTCGATCCGGTTCATCTCGACCAGGCCGAGCTTGTGGCAGTAGAAATCCAGCGACGCGTCGATGTCGCGGATCCGCAGCATCGTGTGCAGGTATTCCATCGGCTCTCCCATCTCGAGTGCAGTGCTCAGTTGAGCCACCAGATGCCGGCGTTGAGCGCGCCGGCGAAGCCGCCCCAGAGCGCATAGGGCACCAGGAGAAGACCCGCGACGCGGTCGTGGCGCCAGAAGACGACCGCCGTGATGACCACGAGGGCCTCCAGCACGACGAGCTCCAGCAGGGCGGCGCCGGGCTGCTGCAGGCCGAAGAACAGGACCGACCACAACAGGTTGGCACCCAGCTGCAGGGCGAACAGGGCCAGCGCCGTGCGCCGCAGAACACCCGCGGGCACGCGCTCCCAGATGCGCCACGCGGCCACCGCCATCAGTGCGAACAGGACGTTCCAGACCGGCGGGAACAGCCAGTCCGGCGGGTTGAACACCGGCTTGGCGAGCTGGCGGTACCAGCCATCGACGGCGCCCGCCGTGACGGCGCCGTTCAGGCCGGCAACGGCGAAGCACACCCCCAGGCTGACCCCGAGGGCGATCCAGCGACGGGCCGCGGGCGCTGCGGGGGTGTGATCCAAGCTCGCGGGCTCCGGCTCGCCCGCCGGCGCCTCCTGGCGTCGATTCATTCGCAGCCCCCCGTGGCGGCGATTCGCGCAACCACCATCAGTCGCGCGCGCGGGGGTCGAGGTCGGCGAGGTACTCAGCGAATGCCTCGCGCAGCTCGGGATGGCGCAGGGCGTACTCCACGGTTGCCTGGAGGTACCCGAGCTTGTTGCCGCAGTCGAAACGCTGCCCCTCGAACTCCCATGCCAGGAATGCGTCCTCGGCCAGCTGCTTGGCGATTGCGTCCGTGAGCTGGATCTCGCCGCCGGCACCGCGACCGGTGGTCGCCAGGTGGTCGAAGATCCGCGGGGTGAGGATGTAGCGGCCGATCACGGCCAGGTTCGATGGCGCGTCGGCGGGCTGCGGCTTCTCGACGATCCCGCGCAGGCGGGACAACCCCTCGGCGACCGTATCGCTCTCCACCACACCGTAGCGGTGCGTCTGGTCGTGCGGCACGCGCTCGACCGCAAGGATCGAGCCGCCGTGCTCGCGGTGCACGGCCACCATCTGCTTCATGACCGGCGTCGTATCGGTCTGGACGAGGTCGTCCGCGAGGATCACGCCGAACGGCTCGTCGCCGATCACGGGCCGGGCGCACTGGACCGCGTGGCCGAGCCCGAGGGCCGCGGGCTGGCGCAGGTAGACGCAGTCCACGCCCGCGGGCAGCACCTCGCGCACCGTGCGCAGCATCTCCGTCTTGCCCTTGGCCTCGAGCTCCATCTCGAGCTCGTAGGCCTTGTCGAAGTGGTCCGGGATCGACCGCTTCTGGCGCCCGTTGACGAACACCAGCACCTCGGCGCCGGCGGCCACGGCCTCTTCCGCCGCATACTGGATCAGCGGCTTGTCGACGACCGGCAGCATTTCCTTCGGGTTGGCCTTGGTCGCGGGCAGGAACCGCGTCCCCATGCCGGCGACGGGGAAGACGACTTTCTTCACGGCTTGCATGGTCGGCACTCGGCGGTGGGCGTATGGCCACGTGGGCGGCAAAACCGCATAATAACGGGTTCGCACGCCGGTCGAAACGGCGGGCCGCGACTGGACGACCAAGCCGGAGACCCTTCGATGACGTACGTGGTGACCGAGAGCTGCATTCGTTGCAAGTACACGGATTGCGTCGAGGTCTGTCCCGTCGACTGTTTCCACGAGGGACCCAACTTCCTCGCCATCGACCCGGAGGAGTGCATCGACTGCACCCTCTGCGAGCCCGAGTGCCCGGTGGACGCCATCTATTCGGAGGACGAGGTCCCGCCGGAACAGGAGCACTTCCTCGAGATCAACGAGCGCCTCGCCCAGAAATGGCCGGTGATCACGGCGATGAAGGAGGCCCCCGAGGACGCCGAGGAATGGGAGGACGTCGAGGGCAAGCTCCAGTATCTGGAGGAGTGAGGCCGCGCCCGCCCGGGCCACGGGATCCGCAGCGGCGACGGCGCAGCGGCGGCCCCGCTACTGCAGCGCGATCACCGTGCCGGCGACGGTGCTGAAGACCACGCGCTCGCCGGTGGGCGTCGGCGTGGCGTAGATCTCGCTGTTCGCCGCGTGGGCCCAGCGCTCGTCGCCGTCGCCGAGCGCCAGGGCGTACAGGCGGCCGTCGTTGCTGCCGACGTACACCGTACCGCCCGCCACCGACGGCGCCGAATAGACCTTGCCGCCGGTCTGGAAATCCCAGTTCTTGGCGCCGTTCGAGCGCGCCACCGAGTAGACGTAGCCGTCGGTGCTCGCGAAGATCACCGAACTGCCCGTCAGGGCGGCCGAGGCATAGATGCGGTTGCCCGTGCGGAACTGCCAGCGCTCGGTGCCGCTGGCGGCGTCGAGGCCATGCAGGACCTTGTCGTAGCCGCCGATCACGACCAGGCCGTCGGCCACCGCCGGGCTGGCGAAGATCGGCTTGTCGGTGCCGAAGCGCCAGACCTCTTCGCCGTTGCCGGCCTTCACCGCGTAGACATTGCCGTCGAGGCTGCCGAAGTAGACGCGATCGTCGGCGACCGAGGGCGAGGAGTAGATGCCGTCAGCGGCGCGGAATTCCCAGACCACCTTGCCGCTGTCGCGCTCGAGCGCGTATAGGAAGCCGTCGGCACTGCCGAAATACACCCGCGTTTCGGTGACGGTGGGCGCGGAGTAGGCCATGCCGCCGGTGCGGAACGCCCAGGCCTCCGCGCCGTTGTTCGCATTGACGGCGGTGATCGTGCCGTCCCAGCTGCCGACGATCACGCGCTGGCCGGCGAGCGCCGGGGTGGCCTCGATGGTGCTGCCGGTGTCGTACTGCCACAGCACCTCGCCGCTCGCGCGATCCAACGCATGCAGGGTGCCCGAGCCGTCGCCGAAATACACACGCTGCGCCGTCACCAGCGGCGAGCCATACGAGGTTTCGCCGGTGGCCCGGCTCCAGGCCGCCTCGATCGGCTTCTGCGGCCCGGCCAGGCCGCCGCCGTAGTCGCCGGTGTGGCTGCTACCACCACGCACCATCGCCATCTCGGCCGTGGATGCACACCCGGCGAGCGAGCCTGCCGCCAGCAACAGGGCAACTGCACGCACTGCGTTCGCTTTCATCGACATCCCCGCTGCCGCCGCTTTTGGCAGACCTATGCAATATACACGCGAAACAAGGGCCTAGAAAGACAGGCTGGACCGATCACCGGCTCTGTGTCGCCACGCGACCGTGCACGCCACACATGAGTTCATAACCGATCGTGCCCGCCGCTTGTGCCACTTCCTCGATCGGCAGGCCGTCGCCCCAGAGGACCACCTCGTCGCCGACCTCCGCCTCGCGCACGCCACGCAGGTCGAGCGTGATCTTGTCCATCGAGACCCGGCCCACCATGGGCACACGGCGCCCGCGCACGAGCACCGGGGTGCCGTTGGGCGCATGGCGCGGGTAGCCGTCGCCGTAACCGATGGCCGCGACCCCCACGGGCATGGCCTCGGGGCAGTGATAGCTGCGCCCGTAGCCGACAGCGGCGCCGGCTTCGAGCTGGTTGATCGCGATCAGCCGGGTGCGCAGGGTCATCGCCGGGCGCAGGTCGAGGCCGGGCTCCGCGCCCTCGACGAAGGGCGAACAGCCGTAGAGCATGATCCCGGGGCGGGCCCAGTCGGCGTGGGTGTCCGACCAGGCGAGCACGCAGGCGGAGTTGGCGGCGCTGCGCTCGCCATCGAGCCCCTCGCAGGCGGCGCTGAAACACGCCCACTGGCGTTCCGTGTAATCGTCCCCGCGGTCGTCGGCGCTGGCCATGTGGGTCATCAGGCCCGCCGGCCCGGCCACGGCCCGGCAGCCGCGCAGCCATTCGTGCGCCACGCGCGCCGTCTCGCTCGGCACGCCGATGCGCCCCATCCCCGAGTCGATCTTGAGCCAGGGGCGCAGGCGCTCGCGCCCCGCGAGCGCGGCTATGGCGTCGAGCTGCCATGCCTGGTGGATCAACGGCTCGAGGCCGTGCGCGGCACAGGCCCGCAGCTCGTCGGCGTCGACGGGCCCGTTGAGCACGCAGATGCGGTGCTCGGCGAAGCCGGCCTCGCGCAGTGCGACGCCCTCGCCCGTGCAGGCGACCCCGAAGCCCGCGCACTGGCCCGCGAAGGCAGCGGCCGCGAAAGACAGGCCGTGGCCGTAGCCCGCCGACTTGACCGTGGCGAACACGTCGCTGTGCGGAGCCGCGGCGCGCGCCCGCGCGAGGTTGTGACGCAGTGCGGCCGGATCGAGCACGGCTTCGGTGGTGCGCAGCATGACGCGAGGCATCCCGGGATCGGCCGCAGCGCGTGCGGCCCGCGCGTTCATCGTCGCGGGCGCGCCGCGTCGGCGCAAGCCCGCGGGCCGGGCGGCGTCAGCCGTAGACCTCGGGCGAGAAGTTCTCGAAGCGCGTGTACTGGCCGAGGAAGGTCACGCGCACCGTGCCCGTCGGGCCATTGCGCTGCTTGCGGATCAGGATCTCGGCCGTGCCCTTGTGCGGGCTGTCCTCGTCGTAGACCTCGTCGCGGTAGATGAACACGATCACGTCCGCGTCCTGCTCGATCGCCCCGGACTCGCGCAGGTCGGACATCACCGGGCGCTTGTCCGTGCGCTGCTCGAGCGAGCGATTGAGCTGCGACAGGACGATCACCGGGATGTTGAGCTCCTTCGCCAGGCCCTTGAGCGAGCGCGAGATCTCGGAGATCTCCGTGGCCCGGTTCTCGGAACTGGAGGCCAGCTGCATGAGCTGGATGTAGTCGATCAGGATCATCGCCAGGCCGTGCTCGCGCTTGAGCCGGCGGGCGCGCGCGCGCAGCTCCGAGGGCGTGAGCCCGGGCGTGTCGTCGATGAACAGTTTCGACTGCTGCGACAGCAGCGCCACGGCCGAGTTGATGCGCGGCCAGTCGCCCTCCTCGATGCGCCCCGAGCGCAGCTTCTGCAGCTCGACGCGCCCGAGCGAGGAGATCATGCGGGTCGCGATCTGCTCGGCGGGCATCTCCATGCTGAACACGGCCACCGGCTCGCCGTGGGACAGGGCCACGTGCTCGGCGATGTTCATCGCGAAACTCGTCTTGCCCATCGACGGGCGGCCCGCGACCACGACGAGATCCGAGTGCTGCATGCCCGAGGTCATGTCGTCGAACTCGTTGAAGCCGGTCCCCACGCCCGTGATGTGCGAGTCCGACTGCAGCAGCGTGTCGAGGTGGTCGAGGGTGGTGGTCAGCACGCGGTTGATCGGCTGGAATCCGCGCCGGCCCCGGCTGCCCTGGTCCGCGATGGCGAACACCTGCTGCTCGGCATGATCGAGCAGGGCCTTGCTGTCGCGCCCCTGCGGCTCGTAGGCGGCGCGCGCGATGTCCTCGCCGACGGCGATGAGCTGGCGCACGACGGAGCGCTCGCGCACGATGTCGGCGTGGGCCGTGATGTTGGCCGCGCTCGGCGTCTCCTCGGCGAGCTGGCCGAGATAGGCCAGGTTGCCGACATTGTCGAGCTCGCCGTGCTGCGACAGCCACTCGGAGACGGTGACCACGTCGCGCGGCTGGTCCTGGTCGGCGAGCTCGCCGAGGGCGCGGAAGAGCAGGCGGTGCTCGCGGCGGTAGAAGTCCTCCTCGGAGACGCGGTCCGCGATCCGGTCCCAGGCGTCGTTGGCGAGCATGAGGCCGCCGAGCACGGCCTGCTCCGCCTCGATCGAGTGCGGGGGCACGCGTGCGCGGACCGTCTGCGCATCGTGCTCGAGCGTGGAAGCGCTTTCCGACATGGAGACCACCCGCGGGCGCAGCGGCACCGCCGCCGGTGCCGTCGCCCGATTATAGCGCCGGCCGGCGCGCGGGCCAGGCGCGCGCCCGGCGGCCCGGGCGGCGCCCTGCGCGCCGCCCGGGCCGCGTTGGGCGGGGTCGTCACGCCTCGGCGGCGACGACCACCGTCACGGTCGCGTCGAGGTCGCTGTAGAGGTGCAGGCCGACCTCGAATTCGCCCGTCTCGCGCAGCGGGCCCTCGGGCAGGCGCACCTCGCGCTTCTCCACCTGGATGGTCTCCGTGCTCAGCGCATCCGCGATGTCGCCCGCGCTGACGGAGCCGAACAGCTTGCCCTCGCTGCCCACCTTGGCGTGGATGGTGACGCTGCGCCCGGCGAGCGCCTGCTGGCGCTGCTCGGCCTCCTGGCGCCGCTCCTTCTCGGCGCGCTCGAGCTCCACCCGGCGGGCCTCGACCGCCTTGACGTTGTCCGGCGTTGCCCGGCGCCCGATGCCCTGCGGCAGCAGGTAGTTGCGCGCGTAGCCCGGCTTGACGCGCACCACGTCACCCAGCCGGCCGAGCTTGTCGACGTTCTCGGTCAGAATGATCTGCATTGCTCTTCTCCCGCGGACCCCTCGCGGGTCCCCATTCGGTTCGTCATCCGGTGCCGCCGGCATTCCCCCGGCGGCGATAATCGGCCCACGCGTCGGCGGCGCCCAGCACGATGAGCCCGGTCGCCACGTAGGGCATCAGGGGCAGCAGCGCGATGTAGAGCGCGGCGAGCCACCCTGGCCCCATGCCGGCCCGGTGGACCACCCCGTGGGCCACGGCGAGGCCCTGGAAGGCGTACACGGTTGTCGCCACCAGGGCCAGGCTGTCGATCAGCGGCGACGCCGTCGTCAGCGCCAGCGCGCCCAGGGCGACCACGATGATCGCGGCGCTGCGCCCCAGTCGCAGCGCCCGGAACTCCTGGCCGAAACCGCCCGGGTTGTAGAGCTCCGCCTGCAGCCAGCGCGCGAGCAACAGGCTGACGAGCCCGCCGAGCACGATGCCCGTCGCCAGCAGCCCCGGCATGATCGGGGCAAGCGTCGCGAACATCTCGCGCAGGGCATCGACCGGCACCTCGACGCGTTGCGCCCACTGCTCCGGCGGGAACGCCTGCAGCAGCCGCTGTTCCCAGAACGCGGCGGGATCGCCCAGTGTCAGCCACAGTGCCGCGATCACCAGCCAACCCAGGGCACAGGCGCTCAACAGCGTGTCGTCGAGGCGTACGCGCTGGCGCAGCACCAGCGCCAGCACCAGGCTCGGCAGCCAGAAGGCGAGCGCGCTGAGCGCGATGGCGGCACCCTGGCCGAGGACCAGGGCGCCGGCGATGCCGAGCCCGGCCAGGGCCGGCACCGCCACTCGCAGGGCGGCAGCCGCCCCGAGGCGCAGGGCCACGAGTGCCACAACGGCGGCGCTCAGCCAGCCGAACGGGGGCAGCGCGAAGCCGAGCAGCAGCGTCCCGGCGGCGACCAGCCCCGCGTTCACGGGGCTGCGCATGATGAAAGCGGTGAAACCCTTCACGCGCCGATCCCGGCTCCCCGCGCCCGGCGGGCGCTACCGCCCCGTGCGTCAGACGTGGCTGTCGGTGTACGGCAGCAGCGCCAGGTAGCGTGCGCGCTTGATCGCCCGCGACAGCTGCCGCTGGTAGCGGGCGTTGGTCCCCGTGATCCGGCTGGGCACGATCTTGCCGGTCTCGGTGATGTAGTTCTTCAGCGTCTCGACATCCTTGTAGTCGATCTCGACGACGCCTTCGGCGGTGAAGCGGCAGTACTTGCGGCGGCGGAAAAACTTGGCCATGACTCGTGCTCCTCGTGAACCCGTTGAACGTTCAGGCGCCGGACTCGGCGGTACTGTCGGCCCGCTCGCCGGCGGGCTCGTCCTCTTCCTTGGCCTGGCGCGCGGCCTTCTTGTCGTCGCGCTTCTCGTCCTTCTTCGCCAGCGGCGACGGCTCCGTCACCGCCTCCTGGCGCGACAGGATCATGTGGCGCAGCACGGCGTCGTTGAAGCGGAACGCGCTCTCGAGCTCGTCGCGCACCTCGGCACCGCACTCGACGTTCAGCAGGACGTAGTGGGCCTTGTGGACGCGGTTGATCGAGTAGGCCAGCTGGCGACGACCCCAGTCCTCGTGGCGATGGACCGTGCCGCCGTCGTTCTCGATGATCGCGCGGTAGCGCTCGACCATCGCGGGTACCTGCTCGCTCTGGTCGGGATGGACCAGGAACACGACTTCGTAGTGACGCAAGGGAACCTCCTTTCGGCTCGTTCAGCCTCCCGGAATCGCCGATGAGGCAAGGAGATGGGCCACGGGCGCGAAGCCCGCGGCAAGCCGCAAAGTGTACCGCCCGCCCCCGGCCCGTGCAAACCACGCGCGCGGTCGACCGCGACCGGCAGAACCCCCGATGACCACCGACGGACCTGGCGGGCGCTCGGGGACTTGCCGACCCGGGGCGCTACGCCGATGGCTTCGGGGCGTCCGACAGGCCATTCCGGGGGACCACGAATGGACACGAATGGTCGGTGGAGCATCGGGCCGCAAGACGCGAGCCGAAGGCTTCGGGGCGCGAGGCTGGCAGCGCGGCTCCCTCTGTATCAGCGCTACGGGCAAGCGAACCCATTCGGGTACATTCGTGTTCATGCGTGGGTCCGTCGCTTGCTCGTGCCCGCCCCCTTGCATTCTAGTGGGCCATGCGCCAGGGGATCGGCCGGCCGGCGCGCAGCGGGACGATGCCGCCGGCCTCGGGGGCGAAGCTGTCGGGCATGGTCCATGCGCGGCGCTCGAGAGTGATCGTGTCCCGGTTGCGTGCCAGGCCGTGGAAGTCGGGCCCGTGGAACGCGGCGAACGCCTCGAGGCGGTCGAGCGCGCCCTCGGCGGCGAACACCTCCGCATAGAGCTCGATCGCGGCGGGTGCGCTGTAGACCCCGGCGCAGCCGCAGTCCGCCTCCTTCGCGCCGCGCGGGTGGGGCGCCGAGTCGGTACCGAGGAAGAAGCGCGGATGCCCGCTCGTCACCGCCTCGACCAGCGCGCGCCGGTGGTCCTCGCGCTTGAGCAGCGGCCGACAGTAGTGGTGCGGGCGCAGGCCGCCGTCGAACAGCGCATTGCGGTTGAGCAGCAGATGATGCGCCGTGACCGTCGCCGCGATGCACGCGTCCGCCGCGCGCACGAACTCGACGCCCTCGCGCGTGGTCACGTGCTCGAGCACGACGCGCAGCCCGGGCAGGTCCCGCAGCAGCGGCCGCAGGTGGCGCTCGATGAACACGGCCTCGCGGTCGAAGGTGTCGACGTCGGGGTCCGTGACCTCGCCGTGCATGAGCAGCGGCAGGTCGTGCGCCTGCATCGCCTCGAGCGCGGGCCGGGCACGCGCGAGCGAGGTCACGCCGCTCTCCGAGTTCGTCGTCGCGCCGGGCGGGTAGTACTTCACCGCCTGCACGCAGCCGCTGTCGGCCGCGCGCGCGATTTCCTCCGGCGTGGTGGCGTCCGTCAGATAGAGCGTCATCAGCGGCTCGAACGCCGCCGCGGCGGGCAGCGCCGCCCGGATGCGCTCGCGGTAGGCTGCGGCGGCAGCGACGGTGGCCACCGGCGGCTGCAGGTTCGGCATCACGATCGCGCGCGCGAAACAGCGGGCCGAGGCCGGTACCACGGCGCCCAGCACGGCGCCGTCGCGCAGGTGCAGGTGCCAGTCGTCGGGTCGCGTCAGCGTGATGCGCTCGTCGCTCATCCGCGCGGATCTCGGGTCGTGTATGCAGCGCGCGAGTGTAGCACCCGTGTGACACCGGGCGGCCCGACGGCCCACCCCGCGCACTCAGGCCGTCACGGCTTTCGCCACGGCCGGCACGTTCCGATCGCTCCACTCCAGGTCGCCGGCGTAACGCCAGGCCAGTCGACCGGCGTCGTCCATGGCGAACAGGTGCAGCCAGCCATTGTCGAACAGCGCGCGCACCCCCGGGTTGCGCGCGAGGATGTCCGTGATGGCGTCGGTGGGCGCCTCGACGCACACGGTCAGGCGCAGGGGCTCGTGCACCAGGCGCTCGCCGTCGTGCACCGACTGCCAGGGCAGCCCCGTGCGCAACGCCCCGCCATTGCCCTCGACCACGCCGATACCGCCGGTGACGTTGTGCAGCACCTTGTTGCCTGCGCCGAAGTGCTCCGGGCACACGCTGGAGCCGTAGTACTGCAGGCTGATCCAGCTGGCGACGACGACGGGCGCGGTCAGGATCAACTCGAGTACGCCGTAGCCGCTGTCCTGCCGCCAGTCATAATCGTGCAGGAACGTCCGCCCGTCGAGCGCGGCGCCCGCGGTGCGGTCGCGCGGCGCCGCGATGAACGCCCTGCAGCCGGCCAGTCCCCACTCGGGCCGCAGCTCGGACCAGTCGCGGGCGCGGTGGCGCAGCGCGGCCTCGCCGTCGGCCCGCGGCAGGTGCCGCATCCGCTCGCCGCGCGCGATCGCGCCGGCCGCGGCGAGCCCCCGCCGCGCGCGGGCGAGGTCGTCGCGGTGGGCGGCGGAATCGGCCTCGGCATCGAACAGCTCGACCGTGTCCGTGGTCGTGTCGTGCAGCGCTCCGACGAACAGCGTGTCGTCCGGGATGGCGATGCCGCGCTCGCCGAGGCCCGCGCGCACCTCGGGATCGTTGAGCAGGCCGGCCAGCAGCCGCGCGTTCACCTCACCCGAGTAGCCGCCGCAGGCGCCGCACTGCAGCGCGCTCGCGTGCGGGTTGTTGACCACGTGCGCGCCATGGCCGGTCAGCAACACCAGCCGGGCGAAGCCCGAGGTGAGCGACAGCGCCCGCAGCACCTGCTCGGCGATCTGCGTCCGCGCCTCGGCGTCCAGGGGCGTCTGCAGCCGGGGCGGCGGGTCGTGCCGCTGCCCGCCCGCGGGCGCGCCGAGGCCGTCGCGCACCAGCTTGCCCGCGTAGACCGGGCCCATGGCCTCGACGAAGGCGAACGAGGACACCGCCGCGAGCTTGAACCGGCCCCAGGCACGCTTCGCGCGCGCCTTGAACCGGGCCTTGCGGTCGGCCTCGACCGCGTCGCTGCCCGCGGCGCACGTTCTCACGGCGGGGCTCAGCAGCACCGGCAGGCGGAGCTCCTCGACGTCGGAGGCGAAGCGGCGGTGCGCCGTGCCCAGGCCGAAGAAACCGGCGAAACCGAGGGTGTGCGTGCGCCCGTCCACCGACTCGAGCGCGCGCCGGAACACCTCGGAACGGACGTCGATGCAGAACGCCGCCTGCAGCGCCGGCCGCTCGTCGTGCGCCGGCGCGGCGGCGCCGATCGCCGCCGCCAGCCGGCGCTGCTCGGCGCGCTCGGCCGCGTCCTGGAGCGCCGCGTCGATCACATCGTCGCCGTCTGCCGCGACCGGCGCCTCGTGCCGCGCGACCGCAGCGCGCCACGCAGCGGCGATGGCCTCGCCGTACTGTGCAAACAGCGCCTCCTCCCAGACCAGACGGACCGCGAGCAGCTCGGCCGCGGTCGTATCCGTCGCCCCGGCCAGCTCGGCCTGCCAGAGCCGGTAGCGGGCGTACTGCGACCAGCCCCCGAGGGTCATCAGGAGTCGGTGGAACGCGGTCTCCAGCGCCGCATCGGTCAGCCCGAGGCGCTCGACGGCCCGCGCGATCGCGCGGTCCGCCGTGTCCGGCGCATCGGCGACGTGGCGCGCGAACCCCGTCAGGCCCTGGATCTCCGGCGTCAGATCGTGCGTCGCGACCCAGCGCCAAGCGTCATAGGGCCCGCGGTTGGGTGTCGCCGCCCACAGCGCCTGGCCCGCGTCGAAGTGGGCCGCTGCCCAGGCGCCGATGCGATCGTCGATCAGCCCCGGCCAGTCCACACCCGAGACCGACCGGGCGAGCTCGGCGACCGTCGGCACGGGCTCCGGGTGCGGCGCCGGCCGGTCCGCCGCCGCCTTCAGCGCGTGCGCGTCCGGCGGGCACGGCGCCCG
>CAZVFN010000003.1:38194-64978 GCA_964626335.1 uncultured Ectothiorhodospiraceae bacterium | reverse complement strand
ACTAGTGGGCCCCGGGCGCGCCGTCGTCGACGTCAAAAACCCGCGTATCGGCAGCCTGGTCAAGATGCGAGTCTTCGCTAACGGAGCCCACGGGGTGGCCCGCCGCAACGTGCTCGAGGAACGCGTCATAGCTGCCCGTGAACTCCGCCGGCGATTCGAAGTGCGGCATCGCGCCGGTGTCGAACACCTCGATGCGCCAGTTCGGCCGGCCCAGGTAGCGGCGCTTGAGACGATAGTCGGTAAAGTCCCCGCGCACGCCGTGCACCATCCAGACCGGATGGCGGAGCTGCTCGTGGATCCGACTGATGTCGGCACTGAACAGGAACCCGGAAAGGAACGAGTAGGGCGCGTAATGTGCCCCCGGCTCCCGGGCCGTGCGCCAGGAATAGTCAAACACTTGTTCGTCGATCGCCTTCGATCCCCAGGTTTTCTCGAGGAAATAGCGCACGCTCGGTCGGCAAGTGAGCGCGTTGAACAGGGCCCGGCTCCAGATCGGGTGGCGCAGGGCGCGGTAGAGCCGGGGCCGTCCGCGCGTGGCACCCGGCTCGCCCCGGAACGGTCGTTCACGGTTGAACCCGGTGGGGGCCACGAACGCCAGGCTGCGGATCGTTTCGGGGCGCTCGGTCGCCGCTCGAGCGGCGAACTCGCACGACAGCGACAGCGCGACAACGTCTACCGGCGCGCCACCATGCGTGCTGCCCATTCGCTCGATCAGCGCATGCAGTGCGTCGGTCATCGTGCGGGGGATGTACAGGCCCTCGGCGCGCTCCGAGAAGCCATACCCCGGCAGGTCGATGGCATAGACCGATCGATCGGACCGGTAATGCTCGTAGAGGCTGCGAACCTCGTGCGCAGCGGCCGCAGCGTTGACGCTGTGCACGAGCAGCAGGGGTGGCGCAGCGACGTCGGCGTCGGGTCCACCAAAATAGTAGCTCAAACGGCCGGAAGCCGTATCCATCTCGCGACGCTCGCCGGAAACAGCCGACGGCAGCCAGCCGCGGCGACGGCGCAGCCAACCTGTAACGCTGCGCCTTTCGCCGGCGGAGGCGCCGGCCCCATCGCCGTCGGTCACCGGGGGCCGGATCCCGACTGCGCCAGACCAGTCGCAGCCCGGGTCTCGTAACCCCCGGAACGGCGTCCGTCGGCGTCATCCTCGCTCGCGCGGACACCAGCGACTGCGGTCTCCGATGTCTGATCCGCGGTCACCGGTGGCGCGCCGGCCGCCGCCGGGGCATCCGTCTCCGCACGGTTGCGAAGGCTCCATTGCCAGAGGCTGCCGGCCGGCAGCGGCAGCACCATGAACCAGTGTTCGATCACCCCGAGCGCCAGCAGGCTCGCGAGCAGCATCAGCGCGGTGGCCGAGAACGCGTCGGCGCCCTGTGCGAGTGCCCCGTCGGCGACCAGCACAGTGGTGACGGTCCCGGCCGTCACCGATACGGGGAAGAGCAGGTTGATCGGCCGCTTGGTAAGGAATCCCTTGAGATAGGTCAGGTGTTCCGGCAGGAACTCCTCGTTGAGATTGCGCACGCCAAGAAACACGTTGAGCTTCGCGCTCACGTGCATCGCCCACAGGACAACGAACGTCCAGAAACCGAGGGGATTGGCGGTCCCGAGGCAGATCGCGGCCAGCAGCACCGCGGTCACCAGGATGGTCAGTTCGTGGTACAGGCTGGTCTCGACCGCGTGACCGAAGTGGCGCCAGCCGCGGCAGCTTGGCGGACACGCACGCTTGCGCGGGCCGGTGACGTAGCCCATGTAGTACGTCAGCGTCTGCCACCCCCAGATCAGCAGGCCACAGGTGAAGCCGATATAGGCACCCGCCGTACTCGGCATCGACGTGCTGGCCCACACACCGGCGAATGCGGCGACCAGCACGACCGTCGCGCCGAGCAGGCTCCAGCGGAAGCTTTCCCGGCGGCGATTGTTCAGGAAGAAGATCACACCCGTGCTGAACCACCACACGAACAGCGCGTAGGCGAGCGCGAGCACGAGGTCGATCACTGGCACTCCGTCGATCGCCGCGGCGGCGCGGCCCGATTGCCGGGCCGCGCCGAGCGCGGCTGGCCCATTACCACGTCGGCGACAGGCGCACGTTATGCGGCAGTTCGTTGTGCACCGCGGGCAGGGTGTACAGGCGCGCGAACGTGGCGGCGGCGAGGGCGCTCAGACCCCAGCGCTTGACACGCGCAACGGGGCCACCCTCGCGCTTGAGCTCCGCGGTGCGATTGGTGATCCACGACAACCGATCCAGGCCACGCTGAAACTTCGGGTTGTCCAGGTCGAGCTGCAGCGGGAAGACCTGTTTCGAGACCTCGTTGACGATGCGGAAGACCGCGTAGTCGTACTCGGTCGGATCGAGGCCGAGCGCAGCGTGGAATGCGGGGCGTGCATGATCACGTACGTACATGGTGGCGAACACGGCCAGCAGGAAGAAACGAACCCAAAGCTTGTTGGGCCCGCTCAACAGCTTCGGATTCGCGCGCATCAGCAGCGCGAAGGCCTCGCCATGTCGGAACTCGTCGTTGCACCACTGCTCGAACCACCGGAAGATGGGGTGAAACCGCAATTCCGGATGCTGCTCGAGCTTGCGATAGATGGTGATGTAGCGCGCGTAGCCGATCTTCTCGGACAAGTAGACAGCGTAGAAGATGAACTTGGGCTGGAAGTACTTGTACTTCTTCGCCTTGGTCAGAAAACCCAGGTCGACGCCCAGGTCGAAGTCCTTGAGCGAGTCATTGATAAAACCCGCGTGGCGAGACTCATCCCGACTCATGAAACCGAACAGCTGCCGGATGTCCTCGTTGGACACCTGTTTGCGAATCTCTGCGTAGAGCACGCAGCCGGAGAACTCGGCGGTGACGGAGCTCACCAGGAAGTCGAGGAACTCCTTGCGCAGATCCTCCGGCATTTCCTGCACCTCCCGCGCGAATTGCTCGCCGCGGATGAAATGCCCCTTGTTGTGATCACGCTCGAGTTCGGAGATCAGATCGTCCCAGTCCGCGCGCACGGGCGAGACGTCGAGTCGATCCATCGCGTCGAAATCGGTCGTGTAGAAGTGCGGGCTGAGGACCGTGTCTTCCTGCGCCCGCCGCGTCGTGCTCGTGTGCTCGGTCGACGGGGATTCGGCCGTGGTACTCATAGGTCTCTCCGGGGCGTGAAGCTGAGATCGTACAGCTCCGTGATTTCGGGCGCCGCGGCGACGCGGGCCCAGAGGCGGTCGAGCCAGCCGCCACGCATCACCGTTGCCTGCCGCTGGCAGACAATGCGTTCACCGAAGGCGACGTCCGTCGGCGCATCGTGCACGCGGACCTCGTCGCCCGGCTGCGGGTCGAAGCCGTCGAGCTCGACGTGCGCGCCGAGGAATTCGTTCGTGTGCTCGACCTCGACCGTGCAGGGCACCTCGAAATGCTCGCGACCCAGTAGGCGGTCCATGTTCATTGTGTCGACCCCTTGTCGGCCAGCAATCGCTCGAATGATTCCACATTGGTCGGCCCGAATGCCTGCAGAACGATCTTTTGATCCGTCGCCGGATCCTCGAGCACCAGGGCGCCGTCCCGGCGCCGGACGAGGCGGAAGGGCTGTTCGCGGCCGATACCGCGTGCTTCGCGACCTCGCGTCAGCGCGCGCAGCACGCCGCGCACGAAGCCTCCCTCACCGCGCTCGAACAAGGCCACCGGTCCGCTCGCGGCGGAAGCACCCGCCTCGTAGACCGCAACACCGCCGTCCGGGCGGTCACGAAAGCGCAGGGCCACGCTGGCAAGCCCTGAATCGGGCGAGTCCACCGCCGCCACGGGCTCGATGCCGCCCAGGCGCCACACGGCGACGAGGCCGATGGTGAAGGCGATCAGCAACCCGGCCCCGATCAGCGCGCCGCGCGGGAAAGGCGGCTTGCGTTTGTCTTCGCTCATCGTTGCCCGGACCGGTCAAGCGACCACTCGATCGCCCGACTCCGCGCCCTGCTCGTCCCACGCCGTCGACTCCGCCGTGGCCGCCGTGCCGGTGGCGTGGGCATGCAGGGCCCCCGCGAGGACCTCGGCGACCCGGTCCGCATCCGCTACACAACGCAGCGACGGTTCCGGGCGCGACCAACGGAAAGGTCGCACATTGGGCCACAGCATGGCCAGACTCGGACGCCGCGTCTGGTCGAGGCGCAGCGTGAGGTCGCCGGTGCCGTCGCGATAACGCTTGAGGCCGGCGGATTGCACCCGGTCGAACGGCAGATTCGCCGCGGTCGGCAGCGCGATGCCCGAGCGGATGACGACGCGGGCGTTCGTGACCGTGTAGACCGTCATGCGCGTATACAGCCAGGCAAGGACGGCCAGCAGACCGGCAGCCAGGGCCGTCGGCACGAGCAGCCAGAGTGCCGACACCAAGGCGCCATCGACCGGTCGACCGTTCGTGACATCGGCGGCGAACACCGCGAGGATGGCCACACCGAAATAGCCGCCCACCTTGTCCACGTGGAAACCGCGGCGCGCAAACGACCGCCAGGCAGGCCTGCCCTGCCAGAGGATCGCCTCGCCCTCGGGCGGCCGCTCCGGCAGGCCCGGGATCGGTTCGCGACCGTGCTCCTTCAAATCAGCGGCTCCTGCCGGGACGGCTCGGCATACAGGTGCCCGCTGCCGAAGTAGGCGCTGATCCGGTCTTCCTCGCGCCGCGTGATCCGGTCCGGCGACTGGGTCGCGGGTACGTGCGCGAACTGATCCGAGCGGATCGAGACGACGCGGATCCGGCCTCGACCGGCATGGATCTTGGCGAAGCCGACCGGCAGGAGCACCCGCCGCGCCTCGCCGATATCGTCCGCCTGGCCCTTGAGCTCGACCTCGAAGTACAGGATCCGTGGCTCCGCCCGATCCACCCAGAGGTCGCTTACCCGGCCCGCGTGCACCCCGTCAGCGCCGACCACGTCCATGCCGCGCGGATCCGGGTCGCCCGCGGTCACCGAGAACTCCGTGGCGACGCGCATGGGCACGACCTTGGGATCGCCCTCCAGGCGCAGGTCGGGCTCGTCATCGCGCTGGGGGTAGCTGGCCGGGCCGAGCGACTCGCGCATCGGGTCACCCGAGGGGCGCAAGGGCTCGCCCGGGAACGGGAACATCGTCGTGCCGGGCAGGGCACCGGTGCCGTCGCCCGCCTCGGTGTGCGGCGCCTGGCGCTGGGCCTCGCCGTGCGGCATGCGGAACGTCTTCGGCGGAGGCGGCGGCGGAAAACCGACCACGCGGACGCGCGGTGCACGTTCCGTGCGGTCCGATTCGAGCGGGTAGCCCTCGCGCTTGTCCTCGCGCCGCAGATAGATCACGAGACCGAAAAAGAAGATCCAGAAGGCGTACAGCGCCAGCTGGGCGACGTCGACGTATTGCGTGAGCGATCCGATGAACACGTCAGGACCTCCGATGCGATCCGGTCAGCCCGGGAATTCCGACAGGCCGAACCGGTAGGACGAAGCCGAACGCTCGCGGGACCTCGGCTGCACCAGCGGCCCGATGGCCGCGAGCGTAATGAATAGCAACAGGATTTCCAGATGATAGACGAAACCATAGCCCGTGGTGGGGCCGGTCAATGCCGGGCCAAGCAGGCCGCGCTCGGCGAGCCCCGCCACGAGATCCCGCAGGAAGCCCCCGAGGCCGATGCCGATGCCCGCTGCCGACGCCTGGACCGCGCCCCAGGCCCCGAGGGCCAGCCCGCTCGAGCCGACGTCCGCCATAGACATGGCCGAGATGAGCGTGCCGACGGCGAACAGGCCGCCGCCGAAGCCGATCAGCACGGTGCCGACACGGAACAACAGGCCCGAGTCCAGGGGGGCGGCGAAGATGACCGCGGAGAACGCCGCAATGCCGACCAGGGCACCCCCGGCAGCCAGGCGATGCGGGTCCGAGCCGCGCGACAGCCGCCGTGCCGCGAGCGCGAACGCCACCAGCGTCCCCCCGGCGAACAGCGCCGTCAGCGTGGTCGTCGCGCTGACGCTGAGGCCGAGGATCTCGCCACCATAGGGCTCGAGCAGGATGTCCTGCATGCTGAATGCCGCCGTGCCCAGGCCGACCGCGACCAGGAAGCGCTTGAGCCCCCGGTATTGCGCGAACGAGCGCCAGGTTTCGCGGAAGCTCGGCCGCGGCGCATCTTTGCGCGTTCGCTCGGGATTGCGGGGCTCCTGCTTCCACAGCGCGATGCCGTTGAGCACGATGGTCACGAAGGCCGCACCCTGGACGACGCGGATCAGGCGGATCTCGTCGAAGTCGGCCAGCAGCCAGCCGAAAAGGAGCGCGCTGGCGACCATGCCCAGTAGCAGCATGACATAGAGCAGGGCGACGACGCGCGGGCGCGATTCCTCGCTGGCGAGGTCGGTGGCGAGCGCCAGCCCCGCCGTCTGGGTCGTGTGCAGGCCGGCCCCGGTTAGCAGGAACGCGATGGCGGCTGCCGCCGGGCCCATCCAGGCGGGCGCATTGGTGTCGCCGCCGAGCACGATCAGCGCGAACGGCATGATCGCAAGGCCGCCGAACTGCAGCAGGGTACCGAACCAGAGGAACGGCACGCGGCGCCAGCCGAGAGCGGAGCGATGGGTGTCCGAGCGGAAGCCGATGAGCGCGCGGAAGGGTGCGAACACCAGCGGCAGCGACACCATCAGCGCCACCAGCCAGGCCGGTACGCCCAGCTCGAGGATCATGACGCGGTTGAGCGTGCCGGTCAGCAGCACCACGGCCATCCCGACGGTCACCTGGAACAGCGCGAGGCGCATCAGCCGGCGCAACGGCAGGTCCGCCGTCGCTGCATCGGCGAACGGCAGCAGTTCGGAGCCGATACGGCTCCACACCTCTGCCCGCGGCCGATTCCGGTCGGTCACCGCACACGCTCCAGTTCCAATGCCTGTGAGATGTAGAAACCACTGGTGACCCGTTCCGTGCGCGCCGCCCGCCAACCGGCGAGGGCCGGGTCGCGGTCGATGGCCCGCCGCAGGCGAGCCACGCCGGTCGGCTGGATCATCGGTGCCCGGTCGCTGCGGGGAAAAAGGCGACCGGCCGCATGCATCGTCGCGAGCAGCGGCGTGCGCGGCGCGAACGTCACCAGCAGCGAGCGCTCGGCGCAGGCAGCCAGCTGTGCCAGCATCTCCAGGCAGTCGGGCAGCCGGTAATGGATCAGCGAGTCCATGCACACGACGTGGTCGTAGGACTCCGCCGCCGCGGCGAGCATGTCGCCCGTGCGAAACTCGAGCGCTCCCGTGTCGATATCCCCCGGCATGCGCTCGCGCGCGATTGCGATCAGGCGCGGTGACAGGTCGACAGCCGTGACACGGGCGCCGCGCCGGGCGGCCTCGACCGCAAGGGCGCCGGTGCCGCACCCGGCATCGAGCACGCGTTGGCCGGTGAGATCATCGGGCAACCATGCGAGCAGGATCGAGCGCATGCGGTCGCGCCCGGCCCGCACGGTGGCGCGGATTCGACTGACGGGGGCGTCCGAGGTCAGTCGCGACCAAGCCTCGACCGCGGTACGATCGAAGTAGGCTTCCAGCTGCCCGCGCTTTTCCTGGTACGACGCCCCGCCCATCAATCGAAACCGAGCAACTCGAAGATGTCGCGGTCCTTCATCGGATCGGGCGAGGACGGTTCGACTCCGTCCCAAAGCGACTGCGCCAGGCGCACGTACTCGTCCTGGACCTGTTGCAGCCCCGGTGTTTCCGCCATTTCGAACAGCGTCGATTTCTTCAGCCGGCTCTTGCGGATGACGTCGAGGTCCGGGAAGTGGGCGATGTTGTTGAGCCCGACGCGCTCGTTGTACCGATCGATCTCATCGGTTTCGCGGCTGCGATTCGCAACGACGCCTCCGAGTCGGACCTTGTAATTCTTGGCCTTGGCCTGGATCGCGCCGACGATCCGATTCATCGCGAAGATCGAATCGAAGTCATTGGCAGACACGCACAGGCAGCGATCGGCATGCTGCAGCGGGGCTGCAAAGCCGCCGCAGACGACGTCGCCGAGCACGTCGAAGATGACCACGTCGGCGTCCTCGAGCAGGTGGTGCTGCTTGAGCATCTTGACCGTCTGTCCGACCACGTAGCCCCCGCAGCCGGTGCCCGCCGGTGGACCGCCTGCCTCCAGGCACAGGACCCCGTTGAAGCCCTCGTAGACGAAATCATCGACCTCGAGCTCCTCGGTATGGAAGTTGACCGACTCCATGACGTCGATGACGGTCGGCACCAGGGTCTTCGTCAGCGTGAAGGTCGAGTCGTGCTTGGGGTCGCAGCCGATCTGCAGCACCTTCTTGCCCAGTTTGGTGAACGCCACGGAGAGGTTGCTGGAAACGGTGCTCTTGCCGATACCGCCCTTGCCGTAAACGGCGAACACCTTGGCCGTGTCGATCGACTGACTCGGGTCGAGGTGGTGTTGTACGCTGCCTTCGCCATCATGCTCACCGGGCTTCTTGCCCGAACTGGATGCCGGCTGGATCGGGATTGTCGTCGTCATGCTGTTGCCTCCGCGTGAATTCCCTCGAACTGGTCTTCGAGCTCGGCTCCCGCGCGCCGCAGGGCATCAAGCGTTTCCTGATCAGGATCCCAGTAGCTACGCTCTTGCGCCTCGAGCAATCGATTGGCCATGCGGGCGGAAGCCGCCGGGTTGAGCTGCCCGAGGCGTTCGCGCATGGAATCATCGAGGACGAATGTCTGGCTGATCTGCTGATAGACCCAGGGCGCGACCTGTCCCGTAGTCGCCGACCAACCCATGGTGTTGGTCAGATGCTCCTCGATCTGGCGGACCCCTTCGTAGCCGTGCTTGAGCATGCCCTCGTGCCACTTCGGGTTGAGCATGCGGGTGCGGGTCTCCAGCGCCACCTGCTCGCCCAGCGTGCGCACCTTGCCCCCGCCGCGCGTCTGGTCGCCGATATACACCGGTACCGAGTCGCCACCAGCGCGCCGCGCGGCGCGGCTGATCCCGCCGAGCGTGTCGAAGTAATGGTTGATCGTCGTGACGCCGAGCTCGACGGAATCGAGGTTCTGATAACTCAGCTGCACACCGCTGAGTACCTGCTCGAGCAATTCGGACTGCTTCTCGATGCGCCCGTCACGTCCGTAAGCAAAGCACTTGCGCTGAGTGTATGTCTCAGCGAGCTCGTCCTCGTTCTCCCAGTTACCGCTGTCCAGCAGATAATTGACGTTCGAGCCGTAGGTACCGTCGGCATTGCTGAACACGCGCAGGGCAGCCGTCTCCAGATCGCAGTCGTGCTCGCGCTGGTAGGCAAGGGCGTTGCGCCGGATGAAGTTGTCCTCCGGCCCCTCGTCGGCGCTTGCCGCGAGGTACGCCGCTTCGGCCAGCACGCGGGTCTGCAGCGGGAGCAGGTCCCGGAAGATGCCGGAGAGCGTCATGATCACGTCGATGCGGGGCCGACCCAGCTCCTCCAGCGACTGCAGTTCGGCACCGCTGATTCGCCCATAGCCGTCGAACCGCGGCCGTGCACCCATGAGCGCGAGGGCCTGGGCGATGGGGTTGCCCTCGCTCTTGAGGTTGTCCGTGCCCCACAGCACGAGCGCGATCGATTCCGGCAGGCCGTGACCGTCGTGCGCGTGGCGGTCCAGGAGCCGGGCCGCCTGGCACTCACCCTCGGCCAGCGCGGCCTGGCTGGGGATCCGGAACGGGTCGAAGCCGTGCATGTTCCGGCCAGTGGGCAGGATGTCGGGATTGTGCAGCATGTCGCCACCGGGCGCGGGCCGGATGAAGCGGCCCTCGAGCGCGCGCAGCAGCGCGGGCAGTTCATGGTCCTCGGCGAGGTAACCAGCCGTCGGACTCAACTCGCGCATCTGGTCGAGTGCCTGGCCCTCACGCGCGATGCCGGCCTCGTCCAGCGCCTCCTCGGGCGTCGCGCCGCCCACCAGCGCCTCGACCGCCGTCGGATCGGGCCGGGTCCCCGTGCTCGCTTCGCCCATGTTGCCCAGCTGTTCCGCACGCGCCTCGGCACTGTCGACCTCGCCGACGACATGCAGCCCGTCCGGGATCAACGTGTATTCGAGCTCATAGATGGTGTCGATTAGCGCAGTGACGCGTTCGTCGGCCGACTCGCCCCACAGGGGCTCCGCCTCGACGAGGTCGAGTTCGGCCGCTTGTGCCTGGATCACTTCGGCGAGGCGCGGGCGCTCATCCGACTCGGGCTCGAGACGGCGCCACCGGTCGAGCGAGCTCTTGAGATCGACGAGCCCGCGGTACAAACCGGCACGCGCGAGCGAGGGCGTGAGGTAGCTCACCAGCGTTGCACCGGAGCGGCGCTTGGCAATCGTGCCCTCCGACGGATTGTTGCCGGCGTACAGATAGAGGTTGGGCACGCTGCCGATCAGGCGCTCGGGCCAGCAGGAACCGGTGAGCCCGGCCTGCTTGCCGGGCATGAACTCGAGCGCCCCATGCGTGCCGAAGTGCAGGATGGCATCCGCGCCGAAGTCCTCGCGCAGGTAACGGTAGAATGCCGAGAAGGCATGGTTGGGCGTGAAGCCCTGGTCGAACAGGAGCTTCATGGGGTCGCCCTCGTAGCCCATCCCCGGCTGCACACCCACGAAGACGTTGCCGAACTGCGCGCCGAGCACGAGGATGTTGTGGCCATCGCTCATGTGCTTGCCGGGCGCCGAGCCCCATTGGGCCTCGATCTCCGCCAGGTGGGGCTCGCGCCGCACGTGGTCGTCGGCCGCAAGGCGCGCGTGGACGTTCGCGCACGTGCCGAAGCGCTGCGAATTCCCCTCGACGATGCGTTGCCGCAATGTATCGACCGATTCCGGCATGTCGACCGTGTAGCCGGCCTGCTGCAGGCCCTCGAGCGTGTGATAGAGCGACTCGAATACGCCTAGCTGAGCGGCCGTGCCGACATTGCCGGCATTCGGCGGGAAGCTGAACAGGCCGATTGCGATGCGGCGTTCGGCCCGCTGCCGATGACGCAGCCGGATCAGCCGGTCGACACGATCGGCGAGCGTGGCAACGCGCTCGGGCTGCGGCTGCATATCGCGCTCGATCGCGCGCCGCCCCCCGTAGACCTGCGGGCCGGTGGCACCGTCGATCTCCGGGATGGCGACCATCATCGTCGCCTCGATCGGCGTGAGCCCACGCTCGGAATCCTGCCAACGCTCGAGGCTCTGGAACTCGACGGCCTGGGCGGCAATATAGGGTACGTCGAGGCGCGCCAGCGTCTCCTCGGCGGCGCCCGCGTCGTTGTAGGCCGGCCCACCGACCAGTGAGAAGCCCGTCAGCGAAACCAGCGCATCGATGCAGGTGCCCCCCTCGTCGATGAAGTAGCGCTCGATTGCTTCGCGCGCGTCGAGACCGCTGGCGAAAGCGGGGATGACACGGTAGCCCCGCTGCTCGAGGGCGTCGATCACGCCGTCGTAGTGCCCAGTATCCCCGGCGAGCACGTACGAACGCATCACGAGCACGCCCACCGTCCCGCGCTCCTCGCCCCCGGCACGCGGCAGCTGGCTCGCGTCCTCGCTGATGCGCCCGGTCAGATGTGGGTGATAGACGCCCGTGTCCGGATACTCGGCCGGCGCGCCCGGGTCGAGCTGCCCGCGCAGCCCCGCCCGGGGCCCGTCCGCGTAGCGATTCACCAGGAAGCGCACCAGATCGGCCATCGTCTGCTCGGAACTGGCGAGCCAGTATTGCATTACCAGGAAATAAGCGCGCACGTCCTGGGCCGTGCCGGGGATGAATCGCAGGATGCGGGGCAGGCGCCGCAGCATCGCCATTTGCTTCGAGCCGGAGCTCTGCTCCTTGCCTGCCCTCGTTTTACTGCTGCCCTTGAGCCGTTTGATCAAGGCGAGAGGGCCACCCTGGCGCGCGCTCATGTCGAAGCGACCGATGCGGGTCAGGCGCACCACGTCGCCGGACGACATGAAGTTGACCATGGCATCACACTGTTCGCGGCGTTCGCGCAGGGCGGGCATGACGGGTTCCGAGTGATGCTCCATGAACAGCATGTTGGCAACGACGATGTCGCCGTTGGCGATGTCGTGCCTGCACTGCTCGAGGGCCTCTTCGTCGTGCTCCCAGTCGCTGGCGGCATGCAGCGACAGCGTGAGCCCGGGCAACTCCTGCTTCAGTGCCTCGCGTGCTCGATCCATCGCGCGCCCGACGTGGGCGTCGAGCGTGATGATCACGACATGGATCGGCGTGCTATCCGCGGCCGTAGTACGCTTTGGCATCGTAGAGGGTCTCCACGCTGATTCGGCTGAGCCCGTGGTCCTGCGCGAAACGCTCCGTATTCCGCCGGGCCTTGCCACGAACAAAAAACGGAATCTTGTTGAGTTCGCCGAGGGCATGCTCGTCCCACTCCGGACCCTCGCTCGCATGCGCGACATCCTCGCCGGCCTCTTGCGATTCCGGTGACTCTCCAGACGTGGCCAAGTGGGAAGGCTTGGCCTCGTCGTGGAACTCGAAATCCTCGCGAAACATCCCCAGGAGATGCTCCTCGAGCCCCATCATCAGCGGATGCACCCAGTCGTCGAATATGACGTTGGCGCCCTCGAAGCCCATTTGCGGCGAGTAGCGCGCGGGGTAATCCTGAACGTGGGCGGGTGTCGAGATGACGGCACAGGCGACCCCGAGCTTCTTGGCGATATGGCGCTCCATCTGCGTGCCCAGGATCAACTCCGGTTCGGCCTCGGCCATCTTCGACTCGACCTCGAGATAGTCGTCCGTGATCAGCGGCTCCACGCCATAGTGCTGCGCCGCGGCGCGCACGTTGCGTGCGAGCTCGCGCGAATACGTGCCCAGGCCGACCACTGTGTAGCCCAACTCCTCGCTGGCGACGCGGGCGGCCGCGACCGCGTGGGTCGCGTCGGCGAAGATGAACACGCGCTTGCCAGTGAGGTAATGCGAGTCGACGGACCGCGAGTACCATGGCAGGCGCGAGCGTGTGGAGTCATTCGCGATGGAGACGTCGATGCCCGTGAGCCCGGCAATCTCGTCGAGGAAATGGTGCGTGTTGCCGATGCCGATCGGAACGCTCCAGACGGTCGGCATGCGGAAGGTGCGCTCGATCCATTTGCACGTGGACTGGGCCACCTCGGGATAGAGGCAGCAATTGAAATCGGCCTCGGGGATGCTCGCCAGGTCCGCGGGCGAGGCGCCCTCCGGCGCGACGACGTTGACGTCCACGCCGACCGAATCGAGCAGCTTGGTGATCTCGGTGATGTCGTCGCGGCAACGGAAGCCGAGTGCCGAGGGCCCGAGGAGATTGGCTCGAGGGCGGCGGTCGCTGGGCATCGCCGGGGCCTCGGCACCCGGCGCGGGTGCGAACTGGTTCAGCACGGCGCGCACGAGCTGGTAGAACGTTTCCGAGGTACCCCAGTTCTCCTTGCGCGAATACGCCGGCAATTCCAGTGGAACCACCGGCACTGGTATGTCCATGCCCTGCGCGAGCGCGCCGGGCTGGTCCTGGATCAGCTCCGCGGTGCAGGACTCGCCCACGAGCATCGCCTGCGGCTGGAAACGCTCGTAGACGTCGTGCACCGCCTTGCGAACGAGGTCGGCCGTGTCGGCACCGAGATCGTTCGCGGAGAAGGTGGTGTAGGTAACGGGCGGCCGATGATCGCGGCGCTCGATCATCGTGAACAGAAGATCGGCGTAGGTATCGCCCTGGGGCGAATGCAGGACGTAATGCAGGCCACGCATCGACGTGGCGACGCGCATGGCGCCGACGTGCGGTGGGCCCTCGTAGGTCCAGAGCGTCAACTGCATGATGCTACACCTCGAGTCGTTCGGTGCGCTCGAGCGGCCGCGAGAACAGCTCGGCGAGATCCCCCGCCTGCTCGAAGCCCTGCACCGGGGTGAACACCAGCTCGATCGACCACTTCGTGAGCAGGCCCTGGGCCTCGAGCGGGTTCGCCAGGCCCAGGCCGCAGACGGTCAGGTCGGGCCGGCTCCCGAAAACGCGGTCGAGCTGACTGTCGACGTGCTGGCCCTCCGCCAGCAATACGTCATCGGGCAGTTGCTCGAGTTCCCTGGCCATCAGCTTGCGATTGAGATAGGGCGTCCCCACCTCGATGAGCTTCATACCGCACTCCTCCTGGAGAAACCGCGCGAGCGGTATCTCGAGCTGGGAGTCGGGCATAAAGGTGATGCGCTTGCCCTGCAGGCGCTCGCGATACGGGGCGATGGCCTGCCGCGCCCGCTTGAGCGGGGCATCGGTCACGGCGTCGAAGTGCTCGCGCGATACGCCCCAGGCCGAAGCGGCCGCCCACAGCCAATCGCGCGTGCCCTGATAGCCGAGCGGGAACGGCGCGTCCAGCAGGGTTGCGCCCCGATCGGAGGTGAGCGCCCGGGCGGTCTCCCCGAGGAATGGCTGGGCCAGCAGCACGCGCGTGCCCGGGCCGATCGAGGGGAGCTCGCTGGCGCGGCGCGAGGGCAGGAAATGCACCGGTCCGACACCAAGCTCGTCGAAAAGGCGGTGGAACTGGTCCTCGACCACGTCGGCGAGGGTCCCGACCACTATTAGCGATGACTGGTCCGCGGGCTGTTTCGGCAACTCGGGAACCATCGATGTCACGCAGTTGTCCTCACCCTGCGTGAACGTCGTCTCGATTCCGCTGCCCGAGTAGCTCAGCACGCGCACGCGCCCCGCGTGAGCGGCAGAAAGGCGCTCGGCCGCCTTCTCCAGATCGAGCTTGATGACCTCCGACGGACAGGAGCCGACCAGGAACAGCGTCGAGATATCGGGCCGCCGGTCCAGGATCTGCGCGGCCACGCGATCGAGCTCCTCGTTGGCGTCGGCGAGGCCGGCGAGGTCGCGCTCTTCGAGAATGGCCGTGGCGAATCGCGGCTCGGCGAAGATCATCACCCCGGCGGCCGACTGGATCAGGTGCGCGCACGTCCGCGATCCGACGACGAGGAAGAAGGCGTCCTGCATCTTGCGGTGCAGCCAGACTATGCCCGTGAGACCGCAGAAGACCTCGCGCTGCCCGCGTTCACGGAGTACGCCGTCGCCGTCGCACCCTTCGACACGGAGTCCGTTTGAGGTCGTGGGCGTCGAATCCGTCATGGTGTGTCCCCCGGTGTGGCATTCGCGGCATCGGCAGGCGCTGCCGGGCCCGAGCGCGCCGCGCGGAACTTCAGCAGGAACTGGGCCGCGTTGACGACGTAGGCGGCATACGCGATGAGCGCGACCAGCATCTGGCCCTGCGCACCGAACCACCCCGTGAACAGGACCACGAGGTAGGCGGTGTGCAGCGCAAGCACGAGGAAGCTGACCACGTCCTCCCAGAAGAAGACCGGCGCGAAGAGGTAGCGCCCGAAGACATCGCGCTCCCACAGCGCGCCCGTAATCATGATTGCGTAGAGGACGAGGGTCTTGACCACGATCGAGCCGGCGGCGATGGCTTCGCCGGCTCCTGTGGCGAGGTAGTTGAGGACTAGGCCGAGGCTGACCAGGAAGACGAGGAACTGTACCGGGGCGAGGACGCCCTGCACGAGCGTCCACCGTGACGCATCGCGCCGGCGCCGTTCGGCCTCCGTGTAGAGCGGCCGAGGCGACTGTCGCTGGCTGGCGGCGACACCCGTATTCATCCGCGGTTGCCCGTTGTGATTATATTGGCCGTCCGCTCAACCGGTGGCCACGGGGTCCGCGGAGTCCCGAGGGGCCCCATCGAACCCTCCTGCCCCGGGCGACGATCGGATCGCTTCGGCTTGCTACGCCAGCTTCGCCAACCGTCTGTCCGCGAGCATAGTGGCGCATTCCAGAACGGTCAACTTGCTTGTTTCACGGGGACCTGCAGCCCCGCTTGCGACGCTGGAACGACGTCGGCCTCGTTGACGCTGACCCGGCACCGCACTACGTTGCGCCGCATGGACCGGCTCTCGCCCAGCGATGTGCTCGAGTTGCTCAAGCCGGTGACCTGGTTCGCACCGATGTGGGCATTCGCCTGCGGCGTCGTGTCGTCGGGGGTCGACTTCGCTGGCATCGCGCCGTGGCTCACCGCCGGTGCCGGGATCGTGCTGTCGGGCCCGTTGCTGTGCGCCACCAGCCAGGCGGTCAACGACTGGTTCGATCGCCACGTCGACGCCATCAACGAGCCCGATCGCCCGATCCCGTCCGGGCGCCTCTCGGGGCGCTGGGGCCTCTACATCGCCTGCATCTGGACGCTCGTGTCGCTGGTGCTCGCTGCCGCCCTGGGCCCCTGGGTGCTGACGGCCGCCGTGCTCGGCGTCGCGCTCGCCTGGGCCTACAGCGCGCCCCCGCTGCGCCTCAAGCGCAATGGCTGGTGGGGCAACGGCGCGGTCGCGCTCAGCTACGAGGGCCTTGCCTGGTTCACCGGCGCCGCGGTGGTGCTGGCGAGCTTCCCCGACTGGCGGATCGTGACGGTGGCCGCTCTCTACAGCCTTGGAGCGCACGGCATAATGACGCTCAACGACTTCAAGGCCGTGGAGGGTGACCAGCAGATGGGCGTGGCGTCGCTGCCGGTCCAGCTCGGTGTCGATCGGGCGGTGCGCCTGGCCTGCATCGTCATGGCGTTGCCGCAGGTCGTCGTGATCGGCCTGCTGTGGTTGTGGCAAGCGCCATGGCACGCCGGCGCGGTGGCCTTGCTGCTGGCCGGGCAGGGCGCGCTCATGGTGCGGTTGCTCGAGCGCCCGCGCGAGCGTGCACCCTGGTACAACGCAACCGGCACCACGCTCTACGTGCTCGGCATGCTGATCACCGCCTTCGCCCTGCGCGCCTCGCCAACGGTGACACCATGAGCGCGCGGACGCTGGGCTGGCTCGGGATCATCCGACTCGGCCTGGTGCAGACGTCGATCGGCGCGATCGTCGTGCTCACGACGTCGACCCTCAACCGCGTCATGGTCGTCGAGTGGGCGCTGCCGGCGATGCTGCCCGGCACGCTGGTCGGGCTGCACTACGCGATCCAGATCACGCGCCCGCGCTTCGGCTACGGATCCGACGTCAGTGGTCGGCGCACGCCGTGGATCGTCGGGGGCATGGGCGTGCTCGCGGCCGGCGGGATCCTCGCGGCGCTGGCGACGGCGTGGATGGGCACTTCGCTGGTCGGCGGCATCGCTCTGGCCGCGTTCGCCTTCGCCCTGATCGGCCTGGGCGTGGGCGCGGCCGGCACCTCGCTGCTGGCGCTGCTGGCCAAGCGCGTGGCCGAGGTGCGCCGCGCGGCCGCCGCCACCGTCGTCTGGATCATGATGATCACGGGGTTCGCGGTCACGGCCGGGCTCGCCGGCTACTTCCTCGACCCGTTCTCCCTCGAGCGCCTCGTGGCCGTGAGCTCGGTCACCGCGCTGGCCGCCTTCGCGCTGACGCTCGTCGCCATCCGCGGCGTCGAGGGGCGCGAGCCCCGTGCTCCGAGGGCTGTCGCGCCGGCACGCCCGGTCGCCGTGCACGCCGCCCGATCACCCTTCATCGAGGTGCTGCGCGACGTCTGGGCCGAGCCTCGGGCGCGGCGCTTCACCGTGTTCGTGTTTGTCTCGATGCTCGCCTACAGCGCCCAGGACTTGATCCTGGAGCCGTTCGCGGGCATCGCATTCGAGTTCACGCCCGGCCAGTCGACACAGCTCAGCGGCGTCCAGCACGGCGGCGTCCTGGTCGGCATGCTGCTGGTGGCGGGGGTGGCCACCGGTATCGGCGGTCAACGCCTGGGTTCGCTGCGCGGCTGGACCGTGGGCGGCTGCGTCGCGTCGGCGCTCGCGCTCGCCGTGCTCGTCGCCGCGGGGCTGCACGGCCCACCGTGGCCACTGCACGCGTCGGTCTTCGCGCTCGGGGCGGCCAACGGCGCGTTTGCCGTCGCCGCGATCGGATCCATGATGGCGCTGGCGGGGCAGGGTCGAGCGGCACGCGAGGGCACACGCATGGGACTCTGGGGGGCGTCACAGGCTGTTGCGTTCGGCCTCGGGGGGTTCCTCGGCACTGTGGGCGTCGATTTCACGCGCTACCTGGTGGGGACGCCGGTGCTCGCCTACGTGTTCGTCTTCGCGGTTCAGGCCGCGCTGTTCGTCTATGCCGCGCGCCTGATGCTCGCGGTCGACGGTGCCGAGGCCCCGGAACGGCGCGCCGCGGCAGCGGCGGAGGCCGCGGCCCCGGTGGCGGCCACGGACGCGGCGACCGAGGGCAGCACAAACCGTTCGTAGGCTCGGAGACGGCGCAGCGCGTCACCCGGCCCGTATGGTTGCGGCGCGCGATGCGGGGCGCGAGGCGTTGCTCACCGGCCGTGGCGTGAGGCTACACTGCTCACAGCGGCCTGCGGGTCGATATCGGGCCGGCGTCCGGGTGATGACCGGGTCGGCGGAGGCGTATCAACTGGCCCGAGGAGAACCATGAACGAGGAAACGGTGTACGACGTGGCGGTGGTCGGCGGTGGCCCCGCCGGCGCGACCGCCGCGACCGATCTCGCGCACCAGGGTCACTCTGTCGTCCTCATCGAGCGGGGCGGTCGGATCAAGCCCTGCGGCGGTGCCATCCCCCCGCGGCTGATGCAGGACTTCGACATCCCGGATTCGCTGCTGGTGTCGCACGCGACCAGTGCGCGCATGATCTCGCCCGGAGGCCGGCGCGTGGACATGCCGATCAACGGCTTCGTCGGCATGGTCGATCGCGAGGATTTCGACGAGTGGCTGCGCGAGCGCGCCGCCGGTGCGGGGGCGGCCCGGGTGGCCGGGCGCTTCCAGCGGCTCGAGCGCGACGCGGCGGGGATCGTTCTGCATTACCTGCCGGCGGGCACCGCGCGCGGCAGTGCATCGGCGACTGTGCGGGCGCGCCTGGTCGTCGGCGCCGACGGGGCCCGCTCCGAGGTCGCGCACCAGGAGATCGCCGGCGGCGACGAAATCCCGTACGTCGCCGCCTATCACGAGATCGTCGAGTCGCCGAGCGAGGGCGAGGCGGATTTCGACGGCCAGCGCTGCGAAGTCTATTACCAGGGACGGCTTTCGCCCGACTTCTACGCCTGGGTATTCCCCCACGGCGAGCGCACGAGCGTCGGCGTGGGCACGGCCGTCAAGGGCTTCTCCATGCGCCGCGCGATCGCCGAGCTGCGCCAGGAGACCGGCATGGGCGAGCGCGCAACCGTGCGCTGCGAGGGCGCGCCGATCCCGCTGAAAATGCTGCCCCGCTGGGACAACGGCCGCGACGTGGTCCTCGCGGGCGACGCCGCCGGCGGTGTCGCGCCGGCCTCGGGCGAGGGCATCTACTACGCCATGGTCACTGGGCGTTTCGTCGCCGATGCCGCCGCCGACTGCCTGGCGAGCGGCGACGCGCGCGCACTGCGACGGGCGCGCAAGCGCTTCAAGCGGGAGCACGGCCGCGTGTTCTGGATCCTCGGCATCATGCAGCGCTTCTGGTACGCCGGGGACAAGCGCCGCGAGCGCTTCGTCGCCATCTGCCGTGACCCGGACGTGCAACGACTGACCTGGGAGGCGTACATGCACAAGCGCCTGGTGAAGGCCAGCCCGCTCGCCCACCTGCGGATCTTCTGCAAGGACATGGCCCACCTGCTCGGCCTTGCGCCGGTCAAATGACGATTGCGCCGCCCCGTCGCCGCTTCGTGGTCCCCGTCGCCGTCGCCGCCGCGGCGGCGCTGCTGGTCGCCATCCTTGGGTTCCTGGCGACCGACCTCGAGGGCTGGTACCGGCAGTTGCAGAAACCGCCCTGGAACCCGCCCCAGTGGGCCTTCGGGCCGGCATGGACGCTGATCTACGCGCTGGCGGCGCTCGCCGCGGCGAGCGCCTGGGCGGGTGCGCCCGACATCGCCGCGCGCCAACGCGTGATCGGCCTGTTCGCGCTCAACGCGTTCCTCAATGTCCTCTGGAGCCTGCTGTTCTTCCGCCTCCAGCGCCCGGACATGGCGCTGATCGAGGTCGGCGTGCTGTGGCTGTCGATCGTCCTGCTGATCGTGACCATGCGGCGGTATTCGAGGACGGCGAGCCTGCTGCTGGTGCCCTATCTGGCCTGGGTCACGTTCGCGGCGGCGCTCAATGCGGCTGTGGTCGGCCTCAACGCGCCCTTCTGATCCACGGCGTCGGTTCCCCCGCGCGGTGGCGATCCTGTAGGGTCCCAGAGACGAGCGCCGGTGGGCGTGCCCAGAACAAGAAGGAGTTTCGACGATGTCGCGATTGGGTGTTCTCAAGGGTGTGCTCTGGCTGTGGGTGCTCTGGCACCTGATCTTCGGACTTCTCGCGACCTTCGCCCCGGAGATGGGCGCGCGCTCGATCGGCTGGAGCGCCGAGGGCGGATGGGATGCGCCGCTGCTCACGATGAGCACGCAGTACGGCATGGTCATGCTGCTGCTCGCCCTGATGTACCTGATCATGGCGCTCGATCCGTTGAGCTACCTGCGCCTGCTGTCGATCGCCATCGTCGAGCAGTTCCTCGGCATCATCTACGCGGTCTACATTTTCGCGACCTTCGGCCAGTTGACCATCCCGCAGCTGGTGCTCCAGAGCGCGATCAACGTGGTCGCAGTGGTCGTGTTCGCGCTCTTGTGGTCCGGCCTGCGATCGGCGGGCCCGGCCGGGAGAGCGGCATGATTCGGACGATTCGGCTCCGGCGTTGATCACTGACGGCGTCGACACGCACCGGATCGGTGGACCGCAGCGGTCATGAACCGACAGCGGGACTCCGGGGAGGATGACCAGTCGGCATGGCTCGACCGGCACCTCGGCAAGATCGTCGCCGCGGCGTTCGCCCTGTGCCTGCTGGCGCTCGTGGGGCGGGCGATCATGGGCTGAGCGACGCCGGCCGGGAGGCCGCGCCAGGCGGGCGCAGCACGGCGTCGCGCGTGGCTCCCGGAACCGGTCGTGCGCCCGCATGGCCCGGGATGGGGCGCTGTTGAGTGCCCCGGGGCATTCACGGCTGGCCCGCTGGGCCCTTCGGCGCCGCGCGGTCGCCCCCAAGCGACTCTTCTGGCCGGCCCGGCAGGGTCTGCGCCCATGGGTGCTCGCCGGCCTGTATCTCGCCCTGGTGCTGAGCCCGCTCGCGCTGATCGCCTTCACCGATCCGCTCGAGAGTCGGCCCCGGGTCGACGACATGGCCTCGGCGATGGGCCTCGTCGCGTTCGCGATCATGCTGGTCGAGTTCGTCTTCTCGGGGCGCCACCGCTGGGTCTCGGGCCGTCTCGGCGTTGACGGCACGATACGCATCCACCGCATCGTCGCGTATGCGATGGTCGTGCTGATCGCCATCCATCCGTTCCTCTACACCGGCCCTGCCGGCATCGCATGGCCCTGGTTCACCGGCGCGGATCCCCGGCTCGAACTCGGCTACACATCCCTCGGTGCGGGGCTTGGTGCCTGGATCGTGGTCGCCCTGATCGTGCTGACCGCCATCGACCGCGAGGCGTTGCCGGTGCGCTACGAAACCTGGCGCCTGCTGCACGCGTTCGGGGCCGTGCTCGCCGCGGCCCTGGTCGCCGTCCACGCCTTCCTGGCGAGCGGCTATAGCTCCCACCCGCTACTGGTCACACTGTGGTCGGTCCTGCTAGTGGCGGCCGCGGTGAGCGTGCTCCAGGTCTACGTCGTGCGACCCTGGCGGCAGCGCCGCGCACCCTACGTGGTCGAGGCGGTCGACCGCCTCGGTGGTGACACGTGGTCCCTGCGGCTGCGCGCGGCCGCGGGCGGGCGCCGGCATCCGGGGTTACGCTTCCGCCCGGGGCAGTTCGCCTGGATCACGCTCGGCCATCGGCTGTTCCGAGGCCGCGAGCACCCGTTCTCGATCTCGAGCGCGCCGGAGGATGCCCCCTCGATCGGCTTCACCATCAAGGAAAAGGGCGACTTCACCGACCGCATCGGTAACCTGCAAGCCGGGACGCCGGCCTACATCGATGGCCCGCACGGCCATTTCGTGCCCGACGAGGACGAGGTCCCGACCGTCTACATCGCGGCCGGCACCGGCATCGGTCCGGTGCTCAGCCACCTGCGCGCCTTCCATGCCGAGGGTGACCGCCGGCCACTGACCCTAATCTACGGCGCGGCGACGCCGGAGCAGCTGGTCGAGCGCGAGACCCTCGACGCGCTCGCCGAGTCGCTCGATCTGACCGTTCACCTCGTGGTGCGCGAGGCCGGCCGCGACTGGGCGGGGCGAACGGGGCGGATCGACCGCTACCTGCTCGAGGCCTGCGTCCCGCGCGAGAAGCGGCGCGTGCAGCGCTACTTCGTCTGCGGCCCGCCCGCGATGATGCGCGCCGTGCGGCGGGCCCTGCGCAGCCTGGGCGTGCCGGCGAGGCGCATCATCACGGGGTCTTGACGCCGCATACGGGGAAGGCAGCGTTCAGCGCAACCGGATCCGCCGCTTTATCCCCGCCGGATAATGGCCTGTGATGTGACAGGCAAACTGGACCGGTCCCTCGCCCGTGAAGTGCCAGGTCAGTGAGCGGCTCTCGCCCGGCTGGATCACCATTCCCGTGGGATCGCCTTCCATGGGCCCGGCCATCGACCGGGTGGAGATCTCCTTCATGGCGCGCTCGTGCGATTTCTGTCGCGCCCGGGGTACCGAGCGTGACCGCGTGCTACAGCTCGCCCGCATTGTGCACGAGGAAACGCGCGGTCTGGCCCGCCTCGCCCTCGATCGTGGACGGTTCGAAGCGCATCGCGTCGCGGGCGACGATCCGTTTGCGCCGGTCGGCCTTGTGCGCGGGGGCCGCACCGCCGAACGCTGGGCCGTGGCCCCCCGTGTGACCGTGCCCGTCGTTGTCCCCATGGCCATGGCCATCGCCATGCCCGTGATCCTTCGCTCGCTCCTGTTGTTGCTGCTGGCCGGAATCGCCGTGGCCGCCCTCGTGGCGGCCGGAGGCAAGCGCGGGTGCGGCCACCAGCACCACGAGACAGGCCGTCGCCAGGGCGGCCAGCGGCTGGTTGCAGGATGTTGCGTATTGCATGGTGTCTGGACCTCGCAGGATTCGATCAGTCTATGCGGTGCGCCGCGCCGACCGTGCCCGGTCCACGCGATCGCGGGATTCCCTACGCAAGGCCAGAGGCCGCGGGGGTGGACGCAAGCGCGACTCCGGGCCGGGTGAGAGGTCATGTGCCGGCAGCGAGGGAAGCCCGAAAACCGACCCGTTGACCCCCGCGGGGCCGGCTTCATTGAGCGGCGGAAGCGCAGGCGCCACGCTGCAGGCCGGGTTTCGCCCGTGCTCATGACAGAGCGCCTCGTGCGCCCCGGAAGCCGATGCGGCGGCGGCAGCGTCGTGGGTCCCGGGATCGGCCGGTCCCGCCGGAGCCTCGACCATCACCGCCGCCCGCAACAGGAGCGTCGCGATGGAACGCAGAACGCCGTCAGCGTAGGCCGAAACGAGCTTCTGGCGAACCGCGACGAGTTGCGGGTCGCACGGTCGGGGTATACGCTCTCCGGCCATGGTCCTCGCCCCCCAGCCAGCGTCGGCTTCGATTGCCACGCGCGTGGTCGCCGGGCTGCTCGTGCTCGCCCTGATCGCCATGGCCCAGCTCGCGCACCTGCCCGCGGCCCACGGCGATGGCGGGTATGCCACCCATGCGGTGGACACGCCCGCGGGCAAAACGACCGGGCCCTCGGCGGATGCGCCGCCGGCGATGCACGGCCCCGGCGACTGCGCGGGACCGGAATGCGGCGCGTGCGCGGCCGTATTCATGGCCGCCGTCGCCGAGGCGGGCCCGCTCCGCGGATCGCTTGAACCGGCGTCCTCGCCCGGCATGATGGGGCCGCCCGCGGACGTGCCCTTCCGGCCACCGACCCACCCCGTCTGATCCACCCCGCACGCACGCGCCAGCCGGCGAGCGCCGGCGGCGTACGCCTCTGTCCACCACAGTCCGTGGCCGAAGCCGCGCCTGCACGGATCGACCCGACGGGAGTGATACCGCATGAACCCCGAATCCGACTCCGCCGGCGGCGTCTCGCGCCGACAGTTCCTGCAGGCCGCGTCCGCGCTGGGCCTGCTGGCCGGCGTGGACAGCCTCCTGCCGGCCCACGCATGGCCGCGCAGCGGCAACCACGAAGTCCGGCGCCGCAGCATCGGCGATGCCGACGTATTCGACCTGACGATCGAGCGCACACCGGTGTCGATCGACGGCCGGCGGAGCCGCCAGCCGATCACCGTCAACGGCTCCATACCGGCGCCGCTGATCCGCCTGCGCGAGGACCGCGAGGCGGTGATGCGCGTGACCAACCGCCTCGACGAAGCCACCTCGATCCACTGGCACGGCATCCTGCTGCCGTACCGGATGGATGGCGTGCCCGGCGTGAGCTTCTCCGGGATCGCGCCGGGCGAGACCTTCGAGTACCGCTATCCGGTGCGCCAGAGCGGCACCTACTGGTACCACAGCCATTCCGGCCTGCAGGAGCAACTGGGGCACTACGGCCCCCTGGTCGTCGAGCCGGCGGAGCCGGAGCCGCTCGCCTACGAGCGCGACTACGCCGTGGTCCTGTCCGACTGGACGTTCGAGTCGCCGGACGCCGTCATGCGCCATCTCAAGATCGCCGAGGGCTACTACAACGGCAACCAGCGGACCGTCGCCGACTTCTTCGCCGATGTCGAGCGCACGGGCTGGGGCGCGGCTTGGGACAAGGCCGGCATGTGGGGGCGCATGCGCATGACGCCGCGCGACATCCTGGATGTCACCGGCAGCACCTACACCTACCTCATGAACGGGCGCTCGCCCGTCGGCAACTGGACCGGGCTGTTCCGCCGCGGCGAGCGCGTCCGCCTGCGCTTCATCAACGCCTCGGCGATGACCTTCTTCGACGTGCGCATCCCGGGGCTCGCGATGACCGTCGTCGCGGCCGACGGCCAGCCGGTACAGCCGGTGGAAACCGACGAGTTCCGCATCGGCGTCGCCGAGACCTACGACGTGATCGTCGAGCCCAGCGGCGATGCGCACACCGTGTTCGCGCAATCGCAGGATCGCTCGGGCTTCACGCGCGGGACACTGGCCGTTCGCGAGGGCATGTCGGCGCCCGTGCCGCCGATGTATCCGCGCCCGGAACGCGGCATGGCCGCGATGGGCATGGACCACGGCTCGATGGACGGCATGGACCACGAGTCGATGGACGGCATGGCCGACAGTGACATGGCCGCGGCGGGACAGGGTGATGGCAACGGCACGGCCGGCATGGACCACATGGGGTCGGGGGATCCCGCCATGGCCGATGGCCCGGTCCCGACCGCGGTCCGGGCCGTCTCCCACGGCCCGGACCAGCATGGACCGGGTGCGGCGATGGTGGCAATGAATCCCCGCTCACGCCTGCACGAGCCCGGGGTCGGCTTCGAGCACGTCGACCACCGGGTGCTGACCTACAGCCAGCTGCGCAGCATCGACGGCTGGCCCGATCGCCGCCCGCCCGGCCGCGAGATCGAGCTGCACCTGACCGGCAACATGGAGCGCTACATGTGGTCGTTCGACGGCGACAAGTTCTCCGAGGTCGACAGCCCCCTGGAGTTCCGCCATGGCGAACGGCTGCGGCTGATCCTCGTCAACGACACGATGATGGACCACCCGATCCACCTGCACGGCATGTGGATGGAGCTCGAGACCGGGGCCGGTGACCGGCGCCCACGCAAGCACACCATCAGCATCAAGCCCGGCGAGCGCGTGTCGGCCCTGATCTCGGCCGATGCCGCCGGCGACTGGGCCTTCCATTGCCATCTGCTCTACCACATGAAGGCGGGCATGTTCCGCGTGGTGTCGGTCACGTGAGGGGGGCGGCGAACGCCATGGTCACAATCGAGCAACGCGGCCGTGCGGGCCGACATCCCCGGCTCGGGGCTGTCCTGGCGGCAACGCTTCTGGCCGGCCTGCCCAGCTTGCCGACCATGGCCGCTGGGACCGGGACACGGGCACAGGCGGACTGGCCGCTACCGGTCCAGGACGACACGGGCTCCGGGCAGGTCATGATCGAGCGCCTCGAGCTCCAGGCGGGCGAAGACGAGGACGTGCTGCTCTGGGACCTGCAGGCCTGGTACGGCGGTGACATCGATCGCGTCCACATCGAGACCGAGGGCGAGGACGTGGCATCCGGCGGCGAGGGCGGAGAAATCGAAACCTTCGACGTGCTCTACAGCCGGCGCATCGCCCGTTTCTGGGACCTGCAGGTGGGCGCGGGCTACCAGGCCCGCTACGGCCCGGGCCCGGACCGCGATCGCGCTTCGGCCGTGATCGGGTTCGAGGGCCTGGCACCCTACTGGTTCGAGGTGGATGCCGGCCTGCGCGTCAGCGAGGGCGGCAACACGGCCCTGGAGATCGAGGGCGAGTACGACTGGCGCCTGAGCCAGCGCTGGATCCTGCAGGCCCGCGGCGAGACCGGATACGCCTTCGACGCGGTCGAGCGTTTCGGCGTCGGCGAGGGCGCGACCGGGCTCACGCTCGGCCTGCGGCTGCGCTACCACCTCACGCGCGAGCTCGCACCCTATGTCGGCGTGACCGGCAGCGAAGCGCTCGGCGACAGCGCCGACCTGGCGGAAGCCGCGGGCGAGGCCACGACGCGCTCCGCGGTCGTGGCCGGTATCCGCTTGTGGTTCTAGTGCCCTTTAACGAAAGTTCGCCGGATTTCTGCCGGCCCTCGCAGACCAATCCCGGCGGGCTTCCGTTGAAGAACACTGGGCGGGGCGCCAATCGATCTCATCATGGCTTGACCACGGTCAAACCATCGGGGGCCGGTCGGGTCCATATTCCAGCGACAACAAGGGGAGAACACACCATGCAACGCAAGACGACAACCGGCCTTCGCAGGGCCACGGCCGTAGCGGGACTGGTCGCCGCCGTTGTTGCCAGCGGCATCGCGATCGGCCATGGCAACGGTCAGGACAGCGGCGGGCAGGGCAGCCACATGATGCAGGGCCAGGGGATGGAGGGCGGCCCCATGATGCAGGGCC
>CAZVFN010000003.1:0-38094 GCA_964626335.1 uncultured Ectothiorhodospiraceae bacterium | reverse complement strand
GGCAGCCACATGATGCAGGGCCAGGGGATGGAGGGCGGCCCCATGATGCAGGGCCGCGGCATGATGGGCCACGGCATGATGCAGGGGCACGGCATGACGGGGGGCTCCATGATGCAGGGCGGCGGCATGATGCAGGGCCACGGCATGATGGGCGGCCCCATGATGCAGGGCCACGGCATGATGGGCGGTCCCATGATGCAGGGTCAGGGCATGATGGGATCCGGCATGGGCATGATGGGCGACGTGTCACCGTACATGGCCGGGGTGCTCGGGCTCAGCGACGAACAGCGCAACGAGATCGAGTCGATCCAGCGCGACCGCGCGCGCGAGCACTGGCAACTCATGCAGAAGATGCGGGAGCGCCACCATGCCCTGATGCAGCTGCAGCGCCAACCGACCCCCAATCCGGACGCGCTGGTGGAGGCCTACGATCGCCTGAGTGACGTCCACGGGCGCATGCTGCGCCTCAGGGTCGAGACCCGGAACGCGGTGCGCGCTATACTCAATGACGAGCAGCGGGCTCGCGTCGACCAGATGCACGGCTTCGAACAGCAGCAGTGACCCGGTGCGGCGGGCACACCTAGAGTGCCCGCCGCTCCCTCGCAGCCAACCCGGAACCGACCGACATGTCACGAATTCCCAGATTGCTTCTAGCGGCCGCCCTGTTCGTGCCGTCGCTCGCGGCCGCGAACGTGGTTACCGTGTACAAGACTGCCACCTGCGGGTGTTGCACCGCCTGGGTCGAGCACATGCGTGACAATGGCTTCGCGGCGACCGTCCACGACGTCGACCGCGCCGAGCTCATCGAGCGCAAGCGGGCACTCGGCGTCGACCCGGGGCTTTCGGCCTGCCATACGGCCACCGTCGCGGGCTACGTCATCGAGGGCCACGTGCCGGCCGCCGATGTGAGACGCCTGCTCGAGGAACGGCCGCCGCTTGCAGGTATCGCCGTCCCCGGCATGCCGCAGGGCTCGCCCGGCATGGACTACGGCCAGGCCAGCGAAGCCTACAACGTCATCGCCTTCGACAGCGAAGGCGGCTTCCGCGTGTTCGCGCGTCACTGAGCCGGCCGGCATGCGCCGGTAATCGACGTTGCCGGCGACGCCCCCGGGTATCGCGACCAAGGGGGCTCGCCGGGCCGCCGGGGTACGCGAAGAAGACCGGGCTCCCGCAAGTGGGTGCAGGGCCGTGGAGCCGTGCCCGGCATGGGCACGTCTTCGCCGGGAATGATTGCAACGCGCCCACGGCACCGGCGCCCGCGTGACATGCCCCGGCCCGGCCAGGGCAATCGTGTGAGCGGATCCGCATTCTCCGCGGTCGCGCGGCAGCCGGTGTGCCCTGCGACGGGACGCGGGTCTGCCCATGCGCGCGTCCGCTGCGACGGGAATCCGCGCCCAGCCATGCCTTGTCATGGCCCCGGCCGGAACCCCCGCGACGTCCCGCCTCGGTCGGTCCGCGTCCAGCAGGCAGCTCCGCGTTCGCGGTCTCGCTCGCGTCGCAAGCAAAGGATGGCTTGCGCACCGCGCGAACCCTTGACCCTGTAGTTTGCTACAGGGTATAGGGTGCAAGCGGCGGTACAGGTGCGGAGGCAGGATGAGTAGCGCAGGCGGTGACATGACCATCGGCCAGCTCGCGCGGGCGAGCGGCGTCGGGGTAGAGACCATTCGCTACTACGAGCGCGAGGGCATCCTCGAGCCGCCGCGGCGCGCCAGGAATGGCTACCGTCACTATGCCCCGGCGGCGGTCGCGCGGCTCGGTTTCGTCCGTCGGGCCAAGGCCCTCGGCTTTTCGCTCGCGGAGATCCGCGAGCTGCTGGGGCTCGCCGAGCCGAGCGGCGAGCGAGCCCGGGTCAAGGCCCTCGCGCAGCACAAGCTGGCGGAGATCGACCGCCGGATCGAGGAGCTGCGGCGCATGCGGGCCGCTCTCGCCGACCTCGACCACCAGTGTTCCGGGCACGGGCCTGTCGAGGGCTGTCCGATCATCGAGGCGCTCAACGCGGGGGCGGAGGATGACTGACCGTCACGATCCCACGCAGCCGTCCGGGGCGGATTGCGGGTACGGTTCCGAGCGGTCCGCCGCAACGCATTGCCACGACGGGCAGATCGCCACTGCCGAATCAAAGCGCTCGCCGGCGGCGCGTGACCCGAACGACGATCATGCCTGCTGCCACCACCAAAACGCCGAGGCGGAAGAGACACGTCAGTCGCCGACTGCCGGCGCCTGGTTCTGCCCGTGCTGCCCGGGGGTCGAGTCCGACGAGCCGGGCCAGTGCCCGCACTGCGGCATGGCGCTGCAGCGCGCCGGCGCGGGTGCATCGAAGACGCAGTACACCTGCCCCATGCACCCGGAGATCGTGCGCGACGAGCCCGGGGACTGCCCCATCTGCGGCATGGCGCTGGAGCCCGTGACCGTCACCACGGAAGACGACGGACCGAGTGCCGAGCTGGTCTCGATGACGCGTCGGTTCTGGGTCTCCGCCGCATTGTCGGCCCCGCTGCTGGTAATCGCCATGGGCGAACTGGTCGGCATCGATGTCCCCGGCCTGATCGGGGCGCGGGTGTCCGCCTGGCTCCAGTTCGCGCTCGCCACGCCGGTGCTGCTCTGGGGCGGCTGGCCCTTCTTCGTGCGCGGCTGGCAGTCCGTGGTGAACCGGCGGCTCAACATGTTCACCCTGATCGCGCTCGGCACGGGCGCGGCCTATGCCTTCAGCCTGTTCGCGCTGCTGGCACCGGGCGTCCTGCCGGAAGCCTTCCGCGCAGGCGATCGGGTGCCGTTGTACTTCGAGTCGGCCGCGATGATCGTCACCCTGGTCCTGCTCGGGCAGGTCCTGGAGATCCGTGCGCGCGAACGCACGTCCAGCGCGCTCAGGGCCCTGCTCGACCTGGCGCCGCCCCAGGCCGTGCGCATCCGCGACGACGGCAGCGAGGAGCCCATCGCGCTGGCCGACGTGGCCGTCGGCGACCGGCTGCGCGTCAAGCCGGGCGGCAAGGTCCCGGTGGACGGCGAGGTCCTCGAGGGCTCGAGCTCCGTGGACGAGTCGATGATTACCGGCGAATCCATGCCCGTGAGCAAGGGGGTCGGCGATCGCGTGACCGGCGGCACCGTCAACCAGACCGGCGGATTCGTGCTGCGCGCCGAGCACGTCGGCGGTGACACCCTGCTGTCGCGCATCGTGAACCTCGTTGCCCAGGCGCAGCGCTCGCGGGCGCCCGTGCAGGGGCTCGCGGACCGGGTCGCGGCGATCTTCGTCCCGGTCGTGGTCGCGATCGCCTTGCTCGCATTCGCGGTCTGGGCCGCCGTCGGTCCCGCGCCGGCCTTCAACTATGCGTTCGTGGTGGCCATCTCGGTGCTGATCATCGCGTGTCCCTGCGCCGTGGGCCTCGCCACGCCCATGTCGATCATGGTCGGCGTCGGGCGCGGTGCACAGGCGGGCGTGCTCATCCGCGACGCCGAGGCGCTGCAGACGATGGAGCGGGTCGACACCCTCGTCTGCGACAAGACGGGGACCCTGACCGAGGGCCGGCCCCGGCTCGTGCGGGTCGAGGCCGTGGGCGCATTCGACGACGACACCGTGCTGGCCGCGGCCGCCGCCGCCGAACGCGGCAGCGAGCACCCACTGGCCGCCGCGATCGCCGCCGGTGCCGACGAGCGCGGCCTGGCCCGCGCCACGGCCCAGGACTTCGAATCCGTGACCGGGCAGGGCATCCGCGCCCGCGTCGACGGTCGCGCGGTCCGAGTGGGCAACCGGGCCCTGCTGGCGGGCGAGGGCATCGACGCCGCTGCCCTGGAGTCGCGCGCCGAGGCGCTGCGCGGCGAGGGCCAGACCGTGATGCTGGTCGCGCTGGACGGCGAGCCGGCCGGCCTGCTGGGCGTGGCGGATCCGATCAAGGACACCACGCAGGAGGCGCTCGGGCTGCTGCACGACGCCGGGGTACGGGTCGTGATGTGCACCGGTGACAACGAGACCACCGCGCGGGCGGTGGCCGGGCGCCTGGGCATCGACGAGACCCGTTCCGGGGTCTCGCCCGAGGACAAGCACGAACTGGTGCGGTCGCTGCAGCGCGAGGGCCGCAAGGTCGCCATGGCCGGTGACGGTGTCAACGACGCGCCCGCACTCGCTGCGGCCGATGTCGGCATCGCCATGGGCACCGGCACCGACGTGGCGCTGGAGAGCGCGCCCGCGACACTGGTGAAGGGCGACCTGCGCGGCATCGCCAAGGCCCGCCGGCTGTCCGGGCGGACCATGCGCAACATCCGCCAGAACCTGTTCTTCGCCTTCGTCTACAACGCCGCGGGCATCCCGATCGCGGCCGGCGTGCTCTATCCGGTGCTGGGCGTGCTGCTGTCGCCGATCATCGCGGCGGCCGCGATGAGCGCGAGCTCGGTGTGCGTGATCACCAACGCCCTGCGCCTGCGGCGCCTCGAGTTGTAGTGGTGGTTGCGTCCGGTGCACGGGTCCGTCGCCGACGCGAGCACAAAGCCGGGGAACGCGAAGGCAGGAAGTGTGCACGCAGAGTCGCAGGGGGGCTCGAAGAAAACGCACGGCGACCGTGATCGCGGCACGGATGGAGCGGTGAAGAATCCGGGAAGTCCGGCCCAAGTCGCATCCGGTCCGGCGCCTCCGACGGGGCCACGACCGGAATCCAACGAGGCAGGTTTATGCCACACCCGGTCAACGCCAGTGCGGCGCCGGGCACAACTCCAACGGGAGGAATCCTTCATGGACACGATCAGGAACTGGGGCATCGGGGCGGCGACCCTGGGCACCGCGGCGATGCCCAGATTCGCGCTGGCTCACGAGAGCGGGCAGGGCTTCGAGGGACACCACGGCATGGGCATGATGTGGGACGGCTTCGGCGGCGCCTGGTTCATGGGCCCATTGATGATGCTGCTGTTCCTCGTGCTCATTGTGGTCGCGTTCGCCGCGGTGGTCCGCTGGGTCAGCGGCGATCGTGTGCAACAGCAGGGACGGCCCGCGGCACAGCGCAACGCGGCGCGCGAAATCCTCGAGCAGCGCTTCGCCCGTGGCGAGATCGACGAGGAGGAATTCCGTCGCCGGCGCCAGGCGCTCGAAGACGCGGAGCAGGACCAGCGCTGACAGCCCTGGGTTCAAGCATCACGGGTTAAGGGCGAAGGGCGGAGGACGAATAGGGGTATAGCCGGATGGAGCGGAGCGGGATCCGGGACCGCGCACTCGCGTAGCCCCGATGCATGCGCGCAGATCCCGGGCGCTTGCGCGTTCGCTTCGCGAGGACGCCGTCGGCCTCGCGCCGGGGATTCCGGCTTCGCGCCGACTCCGCCTCGAGGCGAGTGAGCCCAAACCCACCCGATGTGGCCTGAACGTGCATGCCGGCGGCCCGACGGCGCTTTCGTCGCCCCGGGGCCTTCGCTTTCGCCGCGACCTCCGCGACTCCGCGTGACGCGGTTTTCGCTACGCGGGCCCTCTGGCGCACTCGGGCCCCGGCGAGCGTCCGCGCTCCGGGTTCGCTTGCCCGCGGACGTCAACTGGCGGCGTAGCCCCGGAGCTTCTGGTAGAGGTCGTCGCTGATCTCGATCCCATCGCGGGCGGTACGCTCGCGCGCCGACAGGCGTCCCTGGCCGGGCAGGCGGGCGCCCTCCTGGCCCTCGATCGCGGCGAGCAGATGCTCGAGGCGCTCGCCGAAGTCCGGGCCCGCGAACGCAGCCGGGTCGATGGCGATGAAGAACTGGCCGGTCCGCGGCGAGCCACCCTCGTTGCTCGCGAACGACGAGGCGTCGATGGCGAAATTCGAGCGCGTCATCGCCGCTGCCATGATCTCCACGATCAGCGCGATACCGGCGCCCTTGTAGCCCCCCACCGGCACCATGGTGCCGCCATCGAGCGCGGCCTCGGGGTCGGTGGTCGGCTGGCCGTGCTTGTCGAGGGCCCAGCCCTCGGGGATGGGCTCGCCTTTCTGCTTGTGCACCACGACCTCGCTCTTGGCGATGACCGAGGACGACTGGTCGATCACCAGCGGCGCGGCATCGCCGCGCGGGACCGCGCAGGACAGCGGGTTGGTACCGAATACGGGCCGGGCACCGCCCCAGGGGGCGATCGAGGCGGGCGCATTGACAAAGCCGAGCGCGACCAGCCCGGCATCGGCAATGCGCTCCACGTGGTAGCCGCAGACACCACAGTTGTACGAGTTGGTGACGGCGAGGGCGGCGATGCCGTGCTCGCGCGCCGTCGGGTGGAGGCGCTCCAGCCCGGCGTCGATCGCGGGATGGGCAAAGCCATCGCGCGCGTCCGCCTCGAGGCCGGCCGTCGCCACGGCCTCGACCGTGGGCTCGGCATGCCCGTCGATCTTCCCGCAGCGCGCGTGTTCGCAGTAGGTGGGCAGGCGCGCGAGGCCGTGGCTGTGGATGCCGTCGGCCTCGCTCGCGACGACCGAGCGCGTTACTGAACGGGCGTTCGCGGCGCTGGTGTTCGCGGCGACGAGCGCCCCCTGGGTCAGGCTTTCCACCTGTTCCAGCGTCAGTCGGACCGTCATGCTGCCCCCATTCGGCGGTGGATGGTCGCGGCCATGGCCGTCGCTGCAGTGTAAGCAACAGTGCCCCGAGGCACCATGCGAGGACTCGAAGAGCTGTTTATGCGCCGATCAGGCATGCTGGACGGAAAGGGCCGCGACGGGGCCGGGGGTCAGTCGCCGGCGGCCTGCCGAGCGGCGAGCCGGGCATCGCTTGCGACCGCCTCGAGCCCGGAAGCGAGGTCGCGCAGCCGGCTCCCGAGCTCGTGGCGCTGCAGCGGCGAGAGGGTGCCCGCAAGCTCGGCGAGCAGGGCCACGAGCTCGCGCTCGAACCGGCGGTAGGCGCCGCGCTCGGCCGCCGACAGGCCAGCGCGCTCGATCCACCAGTCACGCAGGTGGGCGCGCACCGCCTCGGCATCGGCACCGCCGCGCACCCGCGCGAGGAGCCGGGCCTGCATCCGCAGACGATAGCCATACCACTCGGCCGAGGTGTCCGGCAATCGGCTCGTGCGCTGGTGCAGAAGCTCCACCTGATCGACCCCGAGGGGCCCCGTCCAGCGTTCGACGATCTCCACGAGGCGCTCGGCGAGAGCGCGCCGGCTCGTCGCGCGCGCGACTTCGAGGTAGCGTTCCCGGTACTCGGCGTTCTTCTCGCGCATGCGCGCCTCGAGGTGCTCGAGCTGCCTGCCGTCGAGGCCGGCCAGCAACGGCGCGATCCAGCCGGTGGCGTCATCCATCAACCCCCGGTAGTAACCGCGCAAACGCCGGTAGGCCCAGCGCGTGTCCGCGGGCTCCAGGCCACCCTCGTTGCGGGCCGCGAGCTCGCGCAGGAACGCCGCATAGACGGGCACCCGCTCCAGCGCCACCTGGCGCAGCCAGGGCTGCAGCCGTCGCTCGAGCCGCTCGCGCTGGCCCGGCTGCAACGCCACCCAATCATCGACCCGCTCGACCAGGATGTTGTCGAGATAACCCCACGCGAGCGAAAGGGCGCTGCAGCCCGCGGCGAGCACGAGCGCGACGACCAGCGGCACTGCCGTCAGCGCGCGGCGGGCACGCGCCTCGAGCCGCCGGGTTGCGACTGCATCGCCACCCGCCTGCCCGTTCGAACCTGTATCCATGCGGCTCCGCCCTTGTGCCGCCCAGCGCGCCGGCACGGCAGGCGCGTCACCGCGATCATCGCCCCCGGGCGCGGCACGATCAATCACCTTGCCGCCCCCGGATGGCCCCCGTACCATTCGGGCGCGAGGCGCCCGCACGGCGGCCGTGCGTCGCGTGCGCTGCAACCACGCCCCAGGAGCCCCGATGCGCACTACCGATGGATTCACCGGCACGATCGGCAATACACCCCTGATCCGCCTGGCGCGCCTGTCCGCGGAAACGGGCTGCGAGATCCTCGGCAAGGCGGAGTTCCTGAACCCCGGCGGATCGGTCAAGGACCGCGCCGCGATGGGCATCCTGGACGCCGCGGAGGCCAGCGGCGCGCTGCAACCCGGTGGCACCGTGGTCGAGGGCACGGCGGGCAACACCGGGATCGGCCTCGCGCACATCTGCAACGCGCGCGGTTATCGCTGCGTCATCGTGATCCCGGAGACCCAGTCGCAGGAGAAGATCGATCTGCTGCGCGTGCTCGGCGCCGAGGTCCGCCCGGTGCCGGCCAAGCCGTACAGCGACCCGGACAACTACCAGCACGTCGCGCGCCGCCTGGCCGAGGGCACCAGGAACGCGATCTGGGCGGCCCAGTTCGACAACACCGCCAACCGCGAAGCCCACTACTGCACGACCGGCCCCGAGCTGTGGGCGCAGACCGACGGCGGCATCGACGCGTTCGTCGCCGCCACGGGCACCGGCGGGACCGTCGCAGGGGTCTCGCGCTACCTCAAGGAATGCCGCGAGTCGATCCGCATCGTGCTCGCCGATCCGCCCGGAAGCGCCCTCTACCACTGGATCCGCGAGGGCGAGCTCAAGCCGATCGGGCCCGGCTCGATCACGGAGGGCATCGGTACCAGCCGCGTGACGGCCAACCTCGAGGGCACGGCGATCGACGACGCCGTCATGCCGGGCGACCAGGAGTCGATCGACATGGTCTATCGCCTGCTCCACTTCGAGGGCCTGTTCCTCGGCGCCTCGTCCGGGCTGAACGTCTGTGCCGCGCTCGAGGTCGCACGCCGCCTCGGCCCGGGCCACACGATCGCCACCATCCTCTGCGACAGCGGCGCCCGCTACCAGTCGCGCCTGTTCGACCCGACCTGGCTGTCGGGGCGGGGGCTCAGCGCACCGGACTACGCCGGCATCTAGTGCCCTTTAACGGAAGTTCTCCGATCTTTCTCGGCGAGGCATCGTGGTGACTGGCAAGGCGCGCCGACGAGCCATGGCGCACCCCATGGTGAGGAGGCGCAACGCCGCCAGGCGCCGCGAGGGCCGGCGAAAAGCCGGCGAACTTCAGTTGAAGGGCACCCGAAGACCATGCGGAGATCCGTGTCGCAGCGCGCGTGGTACTGCGAGCAGGCGCCGCGTCGCATCGCGACGCCTCGCGCCCGACGCTTTCCCCGGGCAATGGTGATACGCGTGTGCGCGCGCCCGGGCGAGTCCGGCGGTCGCCCGACATGACGCGATGCTGCGCGCGCTGCAGGCACACGGTCTCCCCGGAGGCGCTCCGGGGGGCGCGGCTCACCAGGGGTAGTGCTCGCCCTCGCGGGTGAAGAACCCGCCCGAGTCCGCGGTCTCGAGCCGGTCGATCACCCCGGCCATGGCGGACACGGATTCCTCCGGCGCGAGAGGGGCGTGGGATCCGCCGAGATCCGTTCGCACCCAGCCCGGGTGCAGCGACGCGACGATGATGCCCGCGTCGGCCAGGTCCGCCGCCAGCGCGCGGGTCACCATGTTCAGCCCGGCCTTGCTCGACGCGTAGCTGTAGTGGCGGCCGTAGTCCTTCTTCGCCAGCGAGCCCATCGACGAGGAGATATTGACGATGCGCGGCCGCGAGGCGCGCTGCAGCAGCCGGTAGCAGCGCTGCGCCACGATGAGCGGCGCCACCGTGTTGACCGCGAGCACGGACCGCATATCCTGCGCCTCGATGGTGTCGAAGCGCTCGCCGCGCGGCGACAGGCCTGCGTTGTTGACCAGGACGTCGAGCGAGCCGTCGCCGTCCGCCTCGATCGCCTCCACGCCCGCGTCGATCGCCTCGCGTCGGGTGACGTCGAACGCGAGCACGTGCACGCTGCCAGGGTGCTCGCGGGCGAGGGCGGCGAGCTCACGGGCGCCGGACGGCACCCGGCAGGCCGCGAAGACACGCTCGCCGCGGCCCGCGTAGTGGCGCGCGAACGCGAGCCCGAGCCCGCGGTTCGCGCCGGTGACCAGTACCCGCTGCATGCGCGGCCCCGCTTCAGCCCTGCACGGTCACGACGACGCTGCGCGCGTAGCCGCGATAGCGGTGCTCCCAGACGTAGATGCCCTGATAGCGTCCCAGCGCGAGACGCCCGTCGCTGACGGGCACGGTGAGGTCGGAGTGCGTCAGCACCGTTCGCACGTGGGCGGACATGTCGTCGTCGCCCTCGGCCCGGTGCTCGAACATCGCATCGCCATCGGTCACGAGGCGGGCGAGGAAGCGCTCGAGGTCGCGGCGCACTTCCGGATCGACGTTCTCGCAGATCATGAGCGAGGCACTCGTGTGCTGCAGGAACACGTGGACGAGCCCCGTGCCCACGCCGCTGTCCGCGATCACCCGCTGTACATCCCCCGTGATCTCGCGGCTGTCGCGGCTGTTCATGTCAAAAGTGAGCTGTGCCTGATGCATGGGCGTGCCGCTCCCGTCGTTGCGCATCGTCCGCGACGCCCTGTCGTACGGCGCCCGCTTCAGGGATTCAGCAGCGTCCACTGCCAGCGCTCGCCGTCGAACCAGATGAGCTCGCGCTCGTGCTGGCGATAACGGCGCTCGACCCAGAATTCGATCCGATCCGGCACGACGCGCAGGCCCGACCAGAACGCGGGACGCGGCACGGCCTCGCCGTCGAAGCGGGCCCGGTATTGCGCCAGCCGTGCCTCGTAGGTCGCGCGGCTGTCGAGCGGGCTCGATTGGGCGGAGGCCCAGGCCCCGAGCTGGCTCTCGCGCGGCCGCGTCACCCAGTAGGCGTCCGCGTCGGCATCGCTGACCTGCTCCACCGGCCCTTCGACCCGCACCTGGCGCGCCAGCGACTGCCACAGGAAGAGCAGGGCGGCCTGCGGATTGCCCTCGACCTGCCGCCCCTTGCGGCTCTGCAGGTTCGTGTAGATCACGAACCCGCGCTCGTCGAAGTGCTTGAGCAGCACCGTGCGCGCACTGGGCCGGCCGTCACGCCCGGCCGTGGCCAGCGTGACGGCCGTCTTCTCGCCCGGCTCGGACGACTTCGCCTGCTCGAACAGGCCGGCAAAGCGCTCGATTGCCTCCGCGTAGAGCGGGTCGCTGTCAGCGGCCATCGTGCTTCACGCCGGCTCCTGCGCGGTCGCCATCTGGCGCAGGACGTAATGCAGGATCCCGCCGTGGCGATAATACTCGCGCTCCTTCGGTGTCAGCAGGCCGACCTTCGCGTTGAACTCGATCGCCTTACCGCTTTCCGGCGTCGCGCGCACCCCGACCTCGCGCTCGTCGCCGGTCCGGAGGCCCTCGATGTCGTAGCGCTCGCTGCCGTCCAGGCCCAGGGACTCGACGTTCTGGCCCTCCTGGAACAGCAGCGGGAGCACGCCCATGCCGATCAGGTTGGAGCGATGGATGCGCTCGAAGCTCTCCGCGATCACGGCCTGCACGCCGAGCAGCTTGGTGCCCTTGGCGGCCCAGTCGCGCGACGAACCCGTGCCGTACTCCCTGCCGGCGATGACCACGAGCGGGGTGCCTTCCTCGCGGTACTGCATGGCTGCATCGTAGATCCACATCTCCTCGCCGTCCGGCTGGTGGCGTGTTATTCCCCCTTCGGTGCCGGGTGCGAGGAGGTTGCGCAGGCGAATGTTGGCGAACGTACCGCGCATCATGACCTCGTGGTTGCCCCGGCGCGAACCGTAGGAGTTGAAGTCCTTCGGCTCGAGGCCCCGGTCCATCAGCCACTGCCCGGCCGGGCTGTTCTTCGCGATCGCGCCGGCGGGCGAGATGTGGTCCGTGGTCACGCTGTCGCCGAGCAGGGCGAGTACCCGGGCGCCCTGGACGGCACCGATCGGTGGCGGCTCGCTCGTGATGCCCTCGAAGAAGGGTGGGTTCTTGACGTACGTGGACTCGGGATCCCATTCGTAGAGATTGCCCTCGGGGATCTCGAGACTGTTCCAGTTCTCGTCGCCGCCGAACACCTTGCCGTAGTTGCTCTCGAACATCCCCGCATCGATGTTGCGCGTGATCATCTCCTGGATCTCCTGCGGGCTCGGCCAGATGTCCTGCAGGTACACCGGCTTGCCGCCGTCGTCGTGAGCCAGCGGCTCCTGCTGCAGGTCCACGTCCATCGTCCCGGCCAGCGCGTAGGCGACGACCAGGGGCGGCGAGGCGAGGAAGTTCATGCGCACGTCGGGGTGGATCCGGCCCTCGAAATTGCGGTTGCCGGACAGCACGGAGCAGGACACAAGCTCGTGCTCGTGGATCGCGTTGCCGATTTCCTCGCGCAGCGGTCCCGAGTTGCCGATGCAGGTCGTGCAGCCGTAGCCGACGATGTAGAACCCGAGCCGCTCGAGGTCGTCGAGCAGGTCGGTGCGCTTGAGGTAGTCCGTCACCACCTTCGAGCCGGGCGCTAGGCTGGTCTTGACCCAGGGCTTGACCGGCAGCCCCTTCTCGAGCGCGTTGCGCGCGAGCAGGCCCGCGCCGATCATCACCGCCGGGTTCGACGTGTTCGTGCAGCTGGTGATCGCGGCGATGACCACGTCACCGTCGTTGAGTTCGAATTCGCGGCCGTCCATCTGGACCTGGGCGACGCCGTTGGCCTCCCGGTGCGGCGCACCCACCGCGGTCGAGCCCCCTTCCTCCTGGAAGCGCTCTACGTCGTCCTTGGCGCCGTTGCGCTCCGCGATCATGGGCTCGAGATGCTCGTGGAAGGTCTGGCGCGCCGTACGCAGCGGGATCCGGTCCTGCGGGCGCTTGGGGCCCGCGATGCTGGGCTCGACCTCACCGAGGTCGAGCTCGAGGACATCCGTGTACTCGGCGTCGGGATCGCCGTCCTCGCGCCACAGGCCCTGCACGCGGGCGTACTGCTCAACCAGTTCGATGTGCTCCTCGCTGCGCCCGGTCAGCTCGAGGTAGCGCAGCGTCTCGCGATCCAGCGGGAACATCGCGCAGGTGCTGCCGAACTCGGGCGACATGTTGCCCAGCGTGGCGCGGTCGGCGAGGGGCAGGTGGGACAGGCCGTCGCCGAAGAACTCGACGAACCGCCCGACGACGCCCTTGTCGCGCAGCATCTGCGTGACCGTGAGCACGAGGTCGGTCGCCGTCGCGCCCTGCGGCAGGCTGCCGGTGATCTTGAAGCCGATCACCTGCGGGATCAGCATCGTGATGGGCTGGCCGAGCATGGCCGCCTCGGCCTCGATCCCGCCGACGCCCCAGCCGAGCACGCCGAGGCCGTTGATCATGGTCGTGTGGGAGTCCGTGCCCACGAGGGTGTCCGGATGGGCCTGCAGGACCCCGTCCTTCTTTTCGCCGAAGACCACGCGCGCCAGGTACTCCAGGTTCACCTGGTGAACGATGCCGGTATTGGGCGGCACCACCTTGAAGTTGTCCAACGCCTGCTGGCCCCAGCGCAGGAACTGGTAGCGCTCCTTGTTGCGCTCGAACTCGATCTCGGTGTTGCGCCGCAGCGAGTCGGCGCCGCCATAGGCGTCGACCTGGACCGAGTGATCCACGACCAGCTCCGCCGGCGACAGCGGGTTGATCCGGTCGGGCTCGCCGCCCAGCGTCTGCATCGCCTCGCGCATCGCCGCGAGGTCGACCACGGCGGGCACGCCGGTGAAGTCCTGCAGGATCACGCGGGCCGGGGTGAACGCGATCTCGTGGCTCGGCTCTGCCTTCGGATCCCAGTCGATCAGCGCCTGGACGTCGTCCCGGGTGACCGTCTCGCCGTCCTCGTGACGCAGCAGGTTCTCCAGCAGGACCCGCAGGGAATAGGGCAGGCGCGCGATCTGGCGCGGGCTTGCCACGGCATCGAGGCGATGGACCCGGTAGGCACGATCGCCCACCTCGAGGGTGGCGCGGCTGTCGGCATGTTCGGTCATGGAGTACCTCCGAAACTGCGGGGACTGGCGGCGGGATGGCCTGCCATTATAGCGGTTCCCCCCTGCGCAGATCGATGGCCGTACGCCCACCGGCCACGGCCACACCGCCGGCGCCCGTTGCGTCCCCCCATGTGCCGAGATGACGAGACGCCACCCACCCTTGTAATCCGTTTATATTCAGTGTTTTATTCACTTTTTTTCAAAAAACTTTCAATATCAATGCATAACTCGGTATCGGGCAGCTTTTCGTGTTATAAGCATATGGATCAGACGCCTACGCATTTTTCCCAGAATCCTTCAAGCTTCGGCCATCGACTCCGGCAATCGGCCGGGACCCGGCGAGCCCATGCGTTTGCGCGTGCGCGGGCTCGCCCGCGCTCGCCCGCAAACGAGACCGGCTTCCGTTGCCTCGGGCACAGGTTCATGCCGTGCCGCATGCGGGCCCGGACCGTGGGCTCGGCGCGCCGATGCCCCCGGCGCGCCGTCGGACTCGCGCTCATCGACGACGGGCAGTGCAGGCAGGACCACCCCGGGGGCGAACGCTTTGCGGCGATCGCGACGCGAGCGACGCCATCGGCTCGCGCAGGGCCGTGGACTCGCGCAAGGCGACACGCCCGCGCTGGCGATCCCGTGGCCCCTCTGTTATTTTACATAATATACATTATGCGCACTCAAATTGGGATGGAACGCAGCGCGCGTATACCCATGCAGCGCCTCTGGTATCGTTCGGGCAGCCGCGTTGACTCGACCCGCTCGAGTTCATTGCCAGCGCACGCATCCGGACCGTGACTGGCGGCGGCATTCAGCGCATAATTCAGCGCATGCAGCAGCTACAGGCCGCGCCCCGGCGTGACGGGCCGGAACCGATCCGCACGCTCGGCCACGGCAACCGCGGGTCGGCGGAGCTCATCGGATCCCTCGGCGATGCGGGCGCGCGCACGCTGCTCGACGTGCGCAGCCACCCGGGGTCGCGCCGCTTCCCGCGCTTCGACCGCGACGCCCTCGCGGCGGCGCTCGCCGAGGCCGGTATCGCGTATCGCTGGTGCGGGCGCGAGCTCGGCGGCAAGCGGCGGACATCGGCGGAGGCCGACGCGCGCCATCCGGCGCTCGGCGGCGCCGGGTTCCGGGCCTTCGCGGCCTGGATGGAATCGCAGCGCTTCGCCGCGGCCGTGGACGTCCTTTGCGGGGATACCGGCGCGCACCCGGCCGCGCTCCTGTGCGCCGAGGAGGATCCGGCGCGCTGCCATCGCTGGCTGATCGCGGACTACCTGGTGGCCGTGAGCGGGGTCCCCGTGCTGCACCTGGCGCGGGCCGGCGAGGCGACGGCCGAGCATCGCGTGTCGGCCGCGGCCCGGACGCGCGGTCGCGGCCTGCGCTACGATCGCGGGACGAACCCGCCGCTGGAGCTGGAGGACCCGACCCCGTGAGCGCCCCCCGCACCGGACCGATCGAGCGCATCGACCAGCTGCCGACGGGGCCATTGCACGTGTTCGGCTACGGTTCGCTGCTGTGGCGGCCCGGCTTCGACTACCGCCGCTCCTGGCGGGCGCGGATCCACGGCCACCATCGCGCGCTGCGGGTCTGGTCGTTCCATCACCGCGGCACGCCCGATCGCCCCGGGCTCGTGCTCGGCCTCGACCGCGGCGGCTCCTGCCTCGGCTGCCTGTTCGAGGTCCCCGAGTCGAACAAGCGCACCGCCGCGGAGTACCTCTGGGCCCGCGAGATGGTGACGTCGGTCTATGTCCCGCGACGGGTCGCCGCCGACGTCGAGGGCGAGCGCGTCGTCGCCCTGACCTTCGTGCTCGACCGCAAGCACGAGCAATACGCCGGGGACCTGGCCGCGCCGACGGCGGCGCGTCACATCGCCGGTGCCGCCGGCCACAGCGGTGCCAATCCGGAGTACCTGCACGAGACGGTCGCCGGTCTCGAGCGCCTCGGGATCCGGGATCGCGGCCTGCGCAACGTGCTCGCGCACATGGGTGGTGACACGCCCGTGCTCGATTGACCCCCCGGGACCCCGGACTGTACCCGATGCGTAGCCGCGCCGCCGGATCTGTTACGCGCACGCTCGGCGCCCGATCCTGAGGCCGTTCCCCGTCGAGGGAGCGGCCAATGATGTACGTTCCCACCCCTTCCGGGTCGATGACGAGGCGGTGCTGCTCGGCGCCGTCGAGCGCTGGCCGTTCGGTCTGCTCGTGGACGCCGGCAGCGAGGGCGTGCCCTGGGCCACGCACCTGCCGTGGGTCGCCGATCGCGCGAATCGTCGGCTGCTCACGCCCCTGGCCGCCGCCAACCCGCAGGCCGAGCGCAGCGACGGTCTGCCGGTGCTCGCCGTCTTCCAGGGCCCGCATGCATGCATGTCGCCGCACGACCTCGGCGCGCCAAAAGACAACGTGCCGACCTGGAGCTACGCGGCCGTGCACGTCCGCGGCCGGGCCCGCCGGCTCGATGGCGCGGACGCGCGCGCGCTGGCCTCGATCGCACGAGCGCCTGGACGCGATCGTGCAGGTCGCCGTTCGCCGGGTCCGGGGTGTGGATGCCGTGGCGACACGCGGCCCGGTCGAGCCACCCTGCCGCGCCCGGCGCGCAGGCATGCACGCCGGGCGCGTAAACCGTTCCGCGTCAGTGAGCCGTTACTTGTAGCCCATGTCCGCGAGGATGCGATCGTAGGTCCCGTCCTGCCGGATCTCGCGCAAGCCCCTGTGGAAGTCCGCAAGCAGCTCCTCGCCGTCCTCGATCGCGCGTGAAAACATGATATGCAGGGTGTTCTCATTGAGCGTCGGCTCGAGGAAAACGAGCTCGTCCACGTCGTGCCCCTCGCGGTTGGCGAGATACCGGATGCTGGCGAAGCTGCCCGCGATCATGTCGATGCGCCCGGCGTACAGCTTCCGCAGGTTCAGGACCTGGCTCTTTTCGGGCTCCTTGTTCAAGTATTCCGCGTTATCGAATTCGTCGTTGACGGCGTAGCCGCGACCGTGGCCGATCGTGTACTCGGACAGCTCCCTGAGGGAGTTGAACTCGCGGATGTCCACGAGGCTGCTTCGAGTGACGATGCCGACTTCGTCGGTGTAGATGCTGTCGCTCGCAATGTAGGTATCGGCGCGCTCTTCGTTGTAGTAGGCGCCCAGCAGGACGTCGCGGTCGCCCTGCTTCACCTCCAGCATCGCACGCGGCCACGGCATGAACTGGGCCTTCGCCCGATGGCCGCCGCGTTCGAACGCCGTCTTGACGATCGCCGTGAAGAAGCCATTCCGGGGCAGCTCCTGGCCGTAGTACGGCTCCCAGTTGAGCGTGCACATCACCACGTCGCGAGCATGGGCGGCGGGCACGCACATGAGGCCCGCGAGCAGTGCGACGGCGAGGCGCCGCCGGGTCTTTCCTATCGATTGCCACATGGTCGTTGCACCCCGTGTCTCGCACCGCGAGCCGACTCGCGGCGGTCAGCTGCTCTTCTTCATCCGTTCCATCGCGATGCGCAGGCTCGTCTGGAGCTTGTTGATCGCGCCGGCCAGCATGCCGATCTCGTCCCCGGACCGGATCTCGATCTTGGTATTCAACTGCCCCGCGCTGATGCGCTCGGAAGCGTCGGTCAGCTCCCGGATGGGGCGCACGAGCAGACGCCGCAGCAGCAGCAGGGTGACCACGATGAGAGCCAGGTCGAGGATCGCCGCACGCTCGATCTCGTTGCGCACGAGTTGATCGAACTGGCGCTCGAGAAGGCGCCGCGACACATAGACCTCGAGGACGCCGATCATCTCCTCGTTGTCGTGGAGGAGCGTGGTCTTGCTGAGGATGTAGTCACCCTGGGGATCGCTCTGCGCGGAGACGATGTCCCAGTTGTCGTCGCGCTTGCGCCCGATGTAGATGGACTCGCGATCCTCCTCGCGAATGATGACCGAGTAGACGCGGCGCTCGAGCATCGCGGCCTCGATCGACTCGGCCAGCTGCTCGTCGTTGAGCGACCACATCGGGCCTTTCACCTGCTGCGACAGGCGCTGCACGGTCGTCTCGGCCAGCCGCTGCAGGTCGCTCTCGAGCCGCGCCTTGGCCTGGGTGAGGTTGAAAATCGCGAAGCCCGCGAGAATCAGGGTCGTCACGACGAGCAGTGTCACCAGGATCTTGGTCTGGACACTACGATACCAGGCGACCTTCTGCTGCTTGCTCTTCTGATCTTTCTTCGCCATCTCGGGGCTTCCTCCCGTCGAGCATTTGCCGGATACGGCCGGGCGAAGCCGCCGGCTGTTATCGTGACTGGACTGCGTACGCCTGCCGAGCCACCTCAGATGCCCACATCCCTGCGGAAACTGCTGGCTTCCTCCGCGTCGTCGATCTGCCCGACGAGCCGCTCCAGGAGCTGCTTCACACCATTGGCGGTGCCGAGCACGTCCCCGAGGTCCTCGACTGCCTCGTCGAACAGCGCGCCGCCGACGGGTCCGATTGCGGAGATGTAGCGCTGGCGCACGGTGTCGAGATCGATCGCGGGCGCAGTACCGCCGCCCTCGCTGGCCTCGCTGGTCTCGCCGGTCGTGAGGATCTCCAGCACGGCCTGCGTGTCGGGTGCGGTCTCGCCGGGCAACTCGGTCGGCTCGGCTGCCGACTGGTACTTCAGTCGCCCGACCTTCGCGAGCGACGACGCCGCGTCGTAGCCGCGCGTGTTGCGGTACTTGACGCCGGTGATCATGCCCCTGGAGAGGGTCACCATGGCGGAATGCTGCTGGTCGGTGGTGATGAAGAAGGCGCCCGACTTGCCGCCCTCGGTCGCCTGCTTCAAGGCGGTCACGAGATTGCTCAGCGGGACAGGGTCACTCATGGATTACCACTCTTTCCGGCAGTCTCCTGCACGCAAATGCCATGCCCGAACTGCTTGGCTGGGCGCCGCGCGCGATCCGCATCCTCGGCGCGCGTCACGGCTCCGCTTGGCGGATTGGTCCCGCTTTGCAAGGAGGTTGCGCGCGGTTCTTGAGAAACCGCGTTGACTTGACTCTATTACCTCGACGATACGGTTGCAATCTCGGTCCACCCGGATCAGGTTGGCCTCGGCCCGGCTCGAACGGCTCGGTGTCATCATAACAGGGCCGTACCGACGCCGTGCCCGCACCTGGCGGCCCGACGATTCGAGGGCGCTGGCCACGCCCGGAGACTGGATGAAGCGACGCGACCGCATGGCCGATCCATTGCCCGTTACGGGTGCCGAACCCGCGCGGCGCCGTCTGCTCGTGTGGGCCTGTGCCCTCGCCGCCCTCCTCGTGCTCGCCGCGATCGTGTCATGGTCCCCGCTCGGGCACTGGATGGACCCGCACGCCATCGGTGACTGGCTTGCCCAGTTCCGCGCGGAACCCTGGGCCCCGCCGCTGGTTCTCGCCGCCTTCATCGCCGCCACCCTCGTCATGCTGCCGATCACGCCACTCGTGATCCTGACCGCGGTGGCCTTCGGCCCGTGGCTCGGCTACGCCATCGCCCTGCTCGCGGCGATGCTCGGCAGCGCCGCCGCGTTCGGCGTTGGCCGCTTGCTGGGGCATCACCATGTCGCTCGCCTCGCGGGAGGCCCCGTGGAACGGCTGTCGCGTCGCATCGCGCGCCACGGGCTGATCACCGTCGCACTGTTGCGCATGGTCCCGGTGGCCCATTTCACGGTAGTCAGCCTGGCGGCCGGCACCTCGCACATCCGCGTCCGGAGTTTCCTGGCCGGCACAGCGCTCGGCATGGCGCCCGGGATGGCCGTGCTCATCTTCTTCGTCGATCGCCTGACAGCGGCCACCCTCCAGCCCGACGCCATGCAGATGGCGATCGCGTCCGGTGTCGGCGTCGTGCTGCTCGCGGTCCTGCTGGGACTGCGTCACTGGCTCCGCCACCGGCGCCTTGCCCACGAGGCCGCGTGGCTCGACGACACCGGGCCCGGCGAGCGCACGATGCGTTGACCCCCCGGCCGCCGCGAATGGCCAAACGATCGGTGGGTGGCTAGAATCCTGCCACCCGGCAATGAGCGGCACCGGTGCCGCGAGGGAGGCGCTTCTTGGCAAGATCCGAGGCAGGTTCAGCATCGCGCGGTCCCACCCGCCCGGTCTATATCGTCGATGGCACCCGCACCCCGTTCCTGAAATTCCGCGGCAAGCCCAATGCCTTCAGTGCCGCCGACCTCGGCGTCGCCGCCGGGCGCCAGCTCCTGCTGCGCATGCCGTTCGAGCCCGACGCCCTCGACCAGGTGATCTTCGGTTGCGCGGGGCCGGCGGCCGAGGAAGCGAACATCGCGCGCATCATCGCCCTGCGCATCGGCTGCGGTCATCGCGTGCCCGCCTGGAGCGTGCAGCGCAACTGCGGTTCCGGCATGCAGTCGATCGACAGCGGGCTCCACGCTATCCGTGATGGCCGCTCGGAGCTCGTGCTGGCCGGGGGTACCGAGGCGATGAGCCATGCGCCGCTGCAGTTCGATCCGAAGTTCGTCCACTGGCTGGCCGGCTTCAACAAGGCGAAGACGCCGCTGGCGAAGGCGCGCCAGCTCACGCGGCTGCGACCGGCGATGTTCAAGCCGGTCGTGGCGCTTCTGAAGGGCCTCACCGATCCGGTCAGCGGCATGTCGATGGGCCAGACCGCCGAGAACATCGCGTGGCGCTTCGGGGTGACCCGCCGCGAGATGGACGCATACGCCCACCGGAGCCACCAGCGCCTGGCATCGGCTCAGGACGAGGGACGCCTCGACGAGATCGAGCCCGTCTACGGCCTCGACGGCAAGGCCTATCGCCATGACGACGGGGTGCGACGCGAGAGCACGGTCGACGATCTGGGCCACCTCAAGCCCGTGTTCGAGAGGCCCTACGGCAAGGTGACGGCGGGCAACAGCGCCCAGGTCACCGACGGGGCGTGTGCCGTGATGCTCGCCTCCGAGGACGCGGTGAACAAGCACGGCCTGCCGGTGCTCGCGCGCATCGTCGACAGCGAGTGGGCCGGCGTCGACCCGGCGCAGATGGGCCTCGGGCCCGTGCACGCCGTCACGCCGATGCTGCGACGGCATCGATTCGCGCTCGGCAGCGTCGATTACATGGAGCTCAACGAGGCATTCGCCGCACAGGTCCTCGCCTGCACGGCGGCATGGCGCGACCGCCGCTACTGCCGCGAGCAGCTCGGCCTGTCGAAGCCCTGGGGTGACGTCGATCCCGAGACGCTGAATGTCGACGGCGGCGGGATCAGCCTCGGCCACCCCGTGGGCACCAGCGGTGCCCGCATCACGCTGCACCTCGCCCATGTGCTGCGGCGCCATGGCGCCCGCCGAGGGGTGTCCACCCAGTGCATCGGCGGTGGCCAGGGCGGTGCCATGCTGATCGAGAACCCGGAGGCGACATGAGCGCGGATACACGGCAGCACTGCACGACCGAGCGCGATGACGCGGGCATCGCCTGGGTCACGCTCGACGTCCGCGACGAAGGCGCCAACACGCTCTCGACCGGGGTTCTCGAGGAGCTCGAAGGTGTCCTCGACGAGCTCGATCAAGGGGAACGACCCAGCGGGGTCGTGTTCCAGTCGGGCAAGCCGGGCTTCATCGCCGGTGCGAACGTCCAGGAACTGGGGTCGATCGAGGACGCGAGCGAGGCCGACGCGCTGATCGAGCGCGGCCAGCGCGTCATGGATCGGATCGAGTCGATGACCGCGCCGAGCGTGGCGCTGATCCGCGGCTTCTGCCTCGGCGGCGGCCTCGAGATGGCCCTCGCGTGCCGCTACCGGGTGTGCGACAACGACCCGGGCACCCGCCTCGGCCTGCCCGAGGTGCGCCTGGGCATCCACCCCGGCTTCGGCGGCAGCGTCCGCCTGCCCGACCTCATCGGGCCGACCACCGCGCTCGACCTGATGCTCTCGGGCCGCACGCTCGACGGGCGCGCCGCCCGCCGCGTGGGGCTGGTCGACTTCGCCCTATCGCCATGGCAGGTCGCCGACGCCGTGCGCGACCTGATCCGACGCGACCCCGGGCGCCACCGCCCGCGGTGGTGGCAGCGGCTGCTGGCGACGGCGCCGGGGCGGCTGGCGCTCAAGCCGATCATGCAGCGCCAGGTGGCCAAGAACGCGCGTCGCGATCACTACCCCGCGCCGTACGCGATGCTCGACCTGTGGCAGCGCCACGGGGGCGAGTCCGCGCCCCGGCGGATGCGCGCCGAACGCGCCTCGCTGACCCGCCTGATCGAGAGTCCGACCGCCGGCAACCTCATCCGCGTGTTCCTCCTGCAGGACCGGCTCAAGCGCGAAGCCCGTGGCAGCGATGTCGACGTGCCGCGACGGGTGCACGTGATCGGCGCGGGCACAATGGGCGGCGACATCGCCGCCTGGCTGGCGCTCAACGACTGCCGCGTCACCCTGTTCGACGAGCGCCACGAGGCGGTCGCCGCCACGCTCAAGCGCGCGCGCTCGCTGTTCCAGAAGCGCCGGAAACGCCCGGAGCGCGTCACCGCCGCGCTCGACCGCCTGATCCCGGATCCCGACCACCGGGGCGTCGAGGGTGCCGACGTGGTCATCGAGGCGATCGTCGAGGACCTGGACGCCAAGCGGAACCTGTACGCGACGCTCGAGCCACGCATGCGGAGCGACGCGGTGCTGGCGACGAACACCTCGAGCCTGCCACTCGAGCAGCTGGCGGAGGGCCTCGACCGGCCGGGCCAGCTCATCGGTCTGCATTTCTTCAACCCCGTGGCGAAGATGCCGCTCGTCGAGGTGGTGGCCGGCGAGCAAAGCGGGGCCGCTGCACTGGACCGCGGCCAGGCCCTGATGGCCGCGGCGGACAAGCTGCCGTTGCGCGTGAAAAGCGCCCCCGGCTTCCTGGTCAATCGGATCCTCATGCCCTACATGCTGCGGGCAGCGTCGCTGCACGAGGAGGGCTGGCAGCGCGAGGTCGTCGATGCGGCGGCCCTCGAGGTGGGCATGCCGATGGGGCCGCTGGAACTGGCCGACAGCGTCGGCCTCGACGTCTGCGTCGCCGCGGCCGACGTGATGGCCCGCACGCAGGGCATCGAGGTGCCGGCCGCCCTGCGCGAGCGCGTCGACAACGGCGATCTCGGGCGCAAGACCGGCTCGGGATTCTACGACTGGAGCAAGGGCAAGCCGCGCAAGGCCAGGGTGACCCACGGCGCGGCGCAGCTTCACGAGCTCGGCCAGCGCCTGGTGCAACCGCTGCTGGACGAGGCCGAGCGTGCCCGCGACGAGGGCATCGTCGCCGACGCCGACCTCGTGGACGCGGGGGCCGTCTTCGGCACCGGTTACGCCCCGTTCACCGGCGGTCCCCTGCACGACCGCGCCACCCACGGCAGGACCGCAGCCTGACCCCTGTCCGCGCGCTGCCCCCCGGGCGGTGCGCGGGTCCTGCCCTCCTGCGGCCCGACCGCGCCTGGACGGTGACCGTCGACCCCGTTTCGGGCACCACGGATGGACACGGATGAACACACAGGTGGCGGGGCGTCGATATCGCCGGGGGCGCTGCGCGGTGATGAGGTGGATTGCCGATGCGTTTCTCTGGAAGCACGGATGCAGTGGAGCCTGCGCTGACGCGTGGTCCGGTTCAGTTGCGCTGGTCGGCCAGGGGACGAACAGCGAAGCGCCACGGAGCGCAATCGGCTCCGAACAAACATTGGTGTTGATTCGGCTCCATTCGTGGTTCGCGGATTCGTGTTTCTTCGGGGTGCGAGAACACGCCCATCCCTGGGGCACGGCACCGCCGCCCCGCAGCGGCGCGAGAGCGGGGTGGCACTGCCAATCCGTGTTCATCCGCATCCATCCGTGGTTCCCGAATAACGCCCGAAAGAACCACGACAGCGGAGGACTACATCGTGTGCGTCGGGCGGTCGGCGTTGAGGGCGCCGGCGAGGTAGGTCTCGATCTTCTTGCGCGTGGCGCCATCGTCCTGGTCGGAGAACTGTACCCCGATGCCCACGGTCTTGTTGCCCTGGGCCCCCTGGGGGGTGACCCATACGATGCGGCCGGCGACGGGCAGCCGGTCCTTGTCATCCATGAGCGTGAGCAGCATGAAGACCTCGTCGCCGAACTTGTAGGCCTTGTTCGTGGGGATGAACAGGCCACCGTTCTTCACGAATGGCATGTAGGCGGCATAGAGCGCGCCCTTGTCCTTGATCGTCAGGGACATGATCCCCTGGCGGCCGCTGCCGCTCCCGCCCTGTTCTGCTGCCATCGTCTAGTCTCCGCAGTGACTCCGGTGGCGTCCCGCTGCGGCGGCCTCGGCGAGCAGGCCCTGCCACTGGATGTCGCCACGCAGAGCGCTGCTCGGCCCCGGTACGGAGCGCTGTAGCTGCCCAAGATAGTCAAACAGCGCGCGGACGTCCACTCCGGCGCCGGCGGCCGCGAGGCGCTCGCGGTGGCGCGGCAGGCGCACGCCGGCGCCCGGGGCGTGGCGCAGGCGGATGATGTCCTCAACCGCGGTGATCAGGAGCGCCACGCTGCGCCCGAGCGCCACGCCGCTGCCTGCGTTGACCGCGTCCGCGTCGACGCGCCCGCTTTCGAGCGCCGTCGCCAGCGCGCCCACGATGGGCGCCTCGTCGAAGCCCTCCGCCGCCAGCTCGCGCGCGCGCAGGGGGGCGCCCCCGGCGCGCTCGAGCCAGGCCTCGGCATCCGCCAGCGCCGCCTGGTCGCGCAGCCACGCGAGCGCGCTGTCGCGCGGCGGCAGCCCGAAGATGACCCGCTGGCAGCGGCTGCGGACCGTCGCCGGCAGGCGTGCGGGACGGGCGCTCACCAGCAGCAGCGTGCTGTCGCCGGCCGGCTCCTCCAGCGTCTTGAGGAGGCTGTTGGCCGCGGCCAGGGTCATCGACTCGGCGGGTTCGATGCGCGCGACCTTGCGCCCCCCGCCGCCCGTCAGCGCGAGCCGGCCGGTCAGCTCGCGGATCCGGTCGATGCCGATCGCCTTGCCGGCTTCGGCCGGGCCGATCACGACGGCATCGGGGTGCGTCCCGGCGCCCAGCTCGCGGCAGGCGGCGCAGCGCCCGCAGGGGCGCACCGCCGGGTCGCCGCGACACAGCAGCGACGCGGTCAGGGCCTCGGCGAAGGCGGTCTCGCCCGTGCCTCCGGGACCGCTGATGAGCAGCGCATGCGCCAGGCGGTCATCTGCGCGCAGGCGCTGCAGCCGCTGCCACTGTGCCTGCTGCCACGGATGGACGGGGTGCGCGCTCATGCCAGGTCTCGCAGCGCGTCGCGCACGGCGGTGCGCACCTGCGTCAGCGGTCGGCTCGCGTCGACGACGCGGAAGCGCTCCGGCTCGGCCTCGGCGCGACGCCGGTAGACCGAGCGCGCGCGCTCGAAGAACGCCGCGGTCTCGCGCTCGAATCGGTCCGCGGCACCGCGCCCGCGCGCACGCTCCAGGGCCACCTCCACGGGCGCGTCGAGCAGGATCGTCCGCTCGGGCCGCAGCGCGCCCTGGACCCGATCCTCGAGCTCGGCGATCCACTCGAGCGACTGCCCGCGGCCGCCGCCCTGGTAGGCATAGGTCGCGTCGGTGAAGCGGTCGCAGACAACCCAGTGCCCCGCGCCCAGCGCCGGTCGGATCACCCGCTCGACGTGCTCGGCGCGGGCCGCGAACAGCAGCAGCAGCTCGGTCGCCGGCAGCGGGGTCTCGCCGTCCGGGTCGAGCAGCAGCTCGCGGATGCGGTCGGCGAACGCGCTGCCCCCCGGTTCGCGCGTCTGCAGCACGTCGCGGTCGTTGCCGGTGCAGGCCTCGACGGCGGTCGCGACATGGGTCGATTTGCCGACCCCCTCGATCCCCTCGAGCGTGATGAAACGGCCCGCGCTCACCGGCCGCCCCCGAGCTGGTACTTGCGCACCGCCTTGCGGTGGGCCTCGTAGGTCTTCGAGAAGACGTGCTCGCCGTCGCCGGTGGACACGAAATACAACTCGCCGCGACGCTCGGGCTGAATCGCGGCGTGGATCGATGCGCGTGACGCCAGCGCGATCGGTGTCGGCGGCAGGCCCGCGCGCGTGTATGTATTGTAGGGCGTGTCCGCACGCAGGTCGCTGCGGCGCAGGTTGCCGTCGAAATCGTCGCCGAGGCCGTAGATCACGGTGGGATCGGTCTGCAGGCGCATGCCTCGATCGAGGCGCTCGACGAACACGCCCGCGATGCGGGCCCGCTCGTCCGGCACCCCGGTCTCGCGCTCGACGATCGAGGCCAGGATCAGGGCCTCGTAGGGTGAATCCAGTGGCAGGTTGTCGTTGCGCCGCCGCCATTCGTCGTCGAGCACCGTCTGCATCCGCTCGTAGGCGCGTTGCAGCAGAGCCCGGTCCTTCAACCCGCGCGGGAAATGGTAGGTATCCGGGAAGAAGCGCCCCTCCGGATGCTGGTCGGGATGGCCCAGCGCCGCCATGATCTGCGCCGGCGACCGGCCCGCCAGGGTGTGCTCGAGCGCCTCGTGATCGCGCACCGCGGTCATCATCCGGTCGAAGGTCCAGCCCTCGATCACCGTGAGCTCGTACTCGCGCACGTCGCCCCGCACGAGCTTGTCGAGCAGGCGGTACGGGGTGGTCGTGCTGTCGATCGCGTACTCGCCTGCCTGGATGCGGCGCGCCTTGCCGGTGACGCGCGCGCTGACGCGGAAATACAGCGGCCGCTGGAGCAGCCCGCGCTCGGCGAGCTCCGCGGCAATGCCGCGCACCGGCGTGCCCGACTCGACCTGGAGCACGACCGTCTCGGCGGCGCCGCTGCGCAGGGGGGTGTGCAGGAAACGGAAGAAATCGACGGCAGTCACGCCCGCGCCGATCGACAACACCAGGGCGCTCGCGGCCCCCACCAGGGTACGGCGGCCGCCCCTACGCATCGAGGCGCTCCACCTGTGCCGCGAGTTGCCCGAGCAGCGGCTCGGGCGCGGCCAGCGTGCGCTCGCCGAGCCGCGCCACCGGCACGAGGCCGCGCACGGCATTGGTCATGAACAGGCCCGCCGCGTGCGCCACCTCCGTCGGCTCCAGCCGAGCGACGCGCACGGACACCCCGAGGTCTGCCGCGGCCTGCAACGTGAGCTGCCGCATCACCCCCGCCACGCCGCAATCGTCGAGCGCTGGCGTCGCCAGTTGCCCGTCGCCCTCGACCACGAACAGGTTCGACATCACGCCCTCGACGACCCGTCCATCGGTGGCGCACATCACGCCCTCGCCGATCGCCGGATCCTGCCACTCCGCGCGGGCCATGACCTGCTCCAGGCGGTTCAGGTGCTTGATTCCGGCCAGCTGCGGCTGCAGCGCCAGGCGCGTGGTACACCAGCGGACGGCCAGCGGTTGCGTCCCGGCCGGTGGCTCGCACTGCGCCTGGAAGGCGACGACGCGCGTGGGACGTGGCGCCGACGGCGGCGCATAGCCGCGCGGTCCGCGCCCGCGCGTGACCGTCAGGCGGAGGGTGCCGCTGGCCGCGTCGCCGATGGCGGCCGCCGCCTCCGAGCGCAGCCCATCCATGTCGGGTGCCGGGATGCCCAGGCGGTCGCAGCCCGTCTCGAGGCGTTCGCGGTGGGCGAACCAGTAGCGCGGCGTGCCCGCGCGCACCGCGACCGTCTCGAACAGGCCGTCGCCCACGGCGAAGCCGCGGTCGTCGACCGCGACGCGATCGGCGGGCTCGCCGTTGACGAGGACCCGTGGGGCGCTGCTCGTGGTCATGGGCGGTGGGCCACCGCTGGGCTGGCTAGTCGCTACGGCGGAAGACCAGTGTACCGTTGGTGCCGCCGAAACCGAACGAGTTGGACAGCACGCCGCGGATGGGCATCGACCGCGCCTCGCGGGGCACGAGGTCGAGGTCGCAGCCGTCGTCCGGGTCGTCGAGGTTGATCGTCGGCGGCGCGACCTGGTCGCGCAGCGCCAGTACCGAGAACACGGCCTCGATGCCGCCGGCCGCGCCGAGCAGATGCCCGGTCATGGACTTGGTGGAACTGACCGCGAGCGCGGCGGCGTGGTCGCCGAACACGGACTTCATCGCCTTGATCTCGGCGACGTCGCCGACCTTGGTCGACGTCCCGTGCGCATTGACGTAGTCGATTTCGGTCGCATCCATGCCCGCATCGCGCAGGGCATTGGCCATGCACCGATTCGCCCCGTCGCCGTCCGGCGTCGGCTGGGTCATGTGATAGGCATCGGCGCTCATGCCATAGCCCGCCAGCTCGGCGTGGATGGTCGCACCACGGGCCCGGGCATGCTCGTATTCCTCGAGCACGAGCACGCCGGCGCCGTCGCCGAGCACGAAGCCGTCACGCCCCCGATCCCAGGGCCGGCTGGCGCGCTCGGGATCGTCGTTGCGTTGCGACAGTGCCCGGGCCGCCGCGAATCCGGCGACACCGAGCGGCGAGGTGGCCATCTCGGCGCCTCCGGCCAGCATCGCGTCGGCATCGCCGTACTCAATCAAGCGCGCGGCATCACCGATGTTGTGCGCGCCCGTCGTGCACGCAGTCACGATCGAGATATTGGGGCCCTGCATGCCGTATCGGATCGAGAGGTTGCCCGCGATCATGTTGATGATGGTCGCCGGCACGAAGAACGGCGAGAGCTTGCGCGGCCCGCCCTCCTGCAGCACCTCCACCGAGTGCTCGATCTCCGGCAAGCCCCCGATCCCGGAACCGATCGACACGCCGACGCGCTGGCGATTCGCGTCGGTGACCTCGAGCCCCGCGTCCTCCACGGCCTGGATGCCCGCCGCCATCCCGTAGTGGATGAACAGCCCCATCTTGCGCGCCTCCTTGGGCGGCAGGTAGGGGGAGACGTCGAAGTCCTTGACCGACGCGGAAAAGCGAACGGGGCAGGCGGATACGTCGAACGAGGTGATCGGAGCGGCGCCCGATCGCCCGGCCAGGATCGACGCCCAGGTATCGTCGACCGTATTGCCCACTGGCGATACCGTGCCGAGTCCCGTCACCACTACTCGCCGCTTGCTCAAGATTGTCGTCCCATGATTGCCGGCAATACCCGGGCGCGCCCGATCCGAGCGCCAGCTGGGCTGTCGCGGTGAACGCAAGCCAGCCGGTGGCCGCCGGCCCGCGCGTCAAGCCGGCAACGCACCGGCCGGTCAGCGGTGCTCCGGCTCAACCGAGATTCTGGTTGATGTAGTCGATCGCCTGCTGGACCGTCGTGATCTTCTCGGCTTCCTCGTCCGGGATCTCGCACTCGAACTCTTCCTCGAGCGCCATCACGAGCTCGACCGTATCGAGCGAATCCGCGCCCAGATCGTCGACGAACGACGCGGCATTGGTCACTTCTTCTTCTTTGACGCCGAGCTGCTCGACGACGATCTTCTTGACGCGTTCTTCAACACTGCTCATGTCGGGCGATCCTCCGAACTCGGGTGTGCAGGCCCAGATAGCGTGCGGCGTATTGTAGGGGAATCACCCCGGGCGATCCACCCGCCGAACACGTTCCGGAACTCGTTTCGACTTGCAATTAAGACGTTTTTTAACAGTGCGTTACGTCATTTTCCTCGAAATCGAATCAAGCAATGGCGGTCACGCCATGTGCAATCCGCCGTTGACGTGGAGGGTGTGTCCCGTGATGTAACCGGCCTGCGCCGAGGCCAGGAAGGCACACGCGTGCGCGACCTCTTCCGGCGTACCGAACCGCTCCAGCGCGATCTGCTCGCGCAGCTGCCTCTTCGAGGTCTCCGGCAGCGCGCGCGTCATGTCGGTGTCGATGAAGCCGGGCGCGACGCAATTCACCGTGATGCCGCGGCTGCCGATCTCCTGCGCCAGCGACTTGGTGAACGCGACCATCCCGGCCTTCGCGGCGGCGTAGTTGGCCTGGCCGGCATTGCCCGTCGCCGCTACCACCGAGGCGACGTTGACGATGCGCCCGCGCTTCGCCTTCATCATCCCGCGGATGCACGCGCGCGCCAGACGGTAGACCGAGCCGAGGTTGGTGTCGACGACCTCGGACCACTCCTGGTCCTTCATGCGCATCAGCAGATTGTCGCGCGTGATGCCGGCATTGTTGACGAGCACCGTGATCGGGCCGAACTCGCCCGCCACGGACTTGACGAGCGCATCGACGCCCGCGCTGTCGCACACATCGAGGCAGCGGCCGACCCCGTGGACGCCCCCGGCCTCGAGGGTGCGGGCGATGGTCTCGGCGCCGCCGTCGCTCGTCGCCGTGCCGATCACGGTCGCACCCGCACGCCCCAGCTCCAGCGCGATCGCGCGGCCGATGCCGCGCGTGGCGCCCGTCACCAGTGCAACGTCGCCCTCGAGATTCATGCGTCGTCCCTCGTCAGCTGTGCCCGCGCCTTGTCGAGTGTCGCGACGTCCTCGACGGGGCACGCGAGCAGCGAGCGGTCGATGCGGCGTGCCAGCCCCGACAACACCCGGCCGGGCCCCAGCTCCAGCAGCGCATCGGCCCCCTCGCCCCGCAGCGCGTGGACGGACTCCGTCCAGCGTACGGGGTTGTAGAGCTGGCGCTCCAGGGCCGCGCGGATCGCGTCCGGCTCTGCGTGCGTGCCGGCATCGACATTGTGCAACACCGGGATCATGGGGCGCTCGAACGGCGTCGCCGCCAGCGTTTCACCCAGGTGGGCCGCCGCCTCACGCATAAGACTGCTGTGCGCCGGCACCGAAACCGGCAGCTCCACGGCCCGCTTGGCACCCGCGTGCTGCGCGCGCTCGATGGCCTGTGCGACTGCGTCGGCATGCCCGGCGATCACCACCTGCCCGGGCGCGTTGAAGTTCACCGGCTCGACGATCCGCGCGCCGGCCACGTCCGCGCAGATCGCGGCGACGCGATCGTCGTCGAGGCCGATCAGCGCCGCCATGCCGCCCTCGCCCGCGGGCACGGCATTCTGCATCAGCCGGGCACGCTCGGCCACCAGCCGCACGCCGTCGGCGAACCCGAGCGCCCCCGCCTGCACGACGGCGGCGTATTCGCCGAGGCTGTGCCCCGCGGCGAGCTCCGGCTCCGGCCCGCCGGACGCCGACCACACCCGGGCGACCGCGACATCCGCGGCGAGCATGGCCGGCTGCGTGCACTCGGTCTGGTTGAGGCGGTCGTGGGGGTTGTCGCGAACCACGCCCCAGAGGTCGTAACCGAGCACCTCGGAGGCCTCGGCGAAGGTACGCTCGACCTGGGGCCAGGCATCGGCGAGTGCCCCGAGCATGCCCGCGCTCTGGGAGCCCTGCCCGGGGAATACGGCTGCTATGCGGCTCACGCCTGTTTCCTCCCGCTTGCCGTTGTTGTCGCGGCCCCGGGGGCCCGTCAGACGTCGAGCACGTCCTGCATGTCGTACAGGCCGGGGCGCCGGCTCGCGATCCAGACGGCGGCGCGCGCCGCCCCGCGCGCGAACAGCATCCGGCTCGACGCCCGGTGGGTGATCTCGATGCGCTCGCCACCGCCGGCGAACAGGACGGTGTGCTCGCCGACGATGTCGCCCGCCCGGATGGTCGAGAAGCCGATCTCGCCGGGCGCCCGCTCGCCGGTGTGCCCCGCGCGCGCGTACACCGCGTGCGCGTCGAGCCGCTCGCCCCGAGCGCGGGCGATCGCCTCGCCCAGGTGCAGTGCGGTGCCCGACGGCGCGTCGACCTTGTGGTGGTGATGCGCCTCGATCACCTCGGCATCGTAGTCGCTGCCGAGCGCGCGCGCAGCCCGCTCGACGATGCCGAACAACAGGTTCACGCCCACGCCCGTGTTCGGGGCATGCAGCACGGGGATGTACTGGCCGGCCGCCGCGACCCGCGACCGCTGCTCGGGGTCGAAGCCGGTCGTGCCGATCACCAGCGGAATTCGGCGCTCGCGGCATACGCCGATCATCGCGAGGGTCCCCTCGGGCCGCGAGAAGTCGATGATGACGTCGAGCGCGGCGTCGCCGACCTCGCTCACGATGGTGACGCCGAGCGGATCGAGCCCGGCGAGCGCACCGGCATCACGACCCAGCGCCTCGTGTCCGGCATGTTCCAGCGCGGCCACCAGCTCCAGTTCGGGATGCTCACTGCACGCGAGCACGAGATTCCGGCCCATGCGGCCGGCGGCGCCATGGATGGCGACTCGAGTCATCGGTCCCTCGCTGGTCCGCGGTAGCGATGCCGGCCGAGCGGATCAGGGGCGCTGACGCGACCGCCTGACCGACCGGTCACAGCCCGATATCTTCGAAGAATTTCCTGACGCCGTCCAGCCAGCTCTTCTGCCGCGGGCTGTGCTTGCGCGGCTCGCCGGTGAAGCTCTCCTGGAGCTCCTCCAGGATCTCCTTCTGCCGCGCGGTCAGATTGACCGGGGTCTCGATCCGCGCGCGGCAGAGCACATCGCCTGGGGCACCACCGCGAACCGGCTTCACGCCCTTGCCCCGGACCCGGAACACCCGCTCCGACTGGGTGCCGGCCGGGATCTTGAGCTTGACCCGCCCGTCGAGCGTAGGCACGTCGATCTCGCCACCGAGGGCCGCCGTGGCGATGTCCAGCGGCACATCGCAGATCAGATTGGCCCCGTCGCGCTCGAAGATCGGGTGCGGGCGCACGCGGATCTCGACGTAGAGATCGCCGTCCGGCGCACCGCTCTCGCCCGGCTCGCCCTCGCCCGACAGGCGGATCCGGTCGCCGGTGTCGACGCCCGCGGGCACCTTCACCGACAGGGTCTTCTCCTCCTCGCGCTTGCCCTGGCCCCGGCACTGGCCGCAGGGGTCGTCGACCTGCTGGCCGCGACCCTGGCAGGTCGGGCAGGTCTGCTGGATCGAGAAGAATCCCTGCTGCATGCGCACCTGGCCCATGCCGCGACAGGTACCGCAGGTCTTCGGGCTCGAGCCCGGTTTCGCACCGGAGCCCTTGCAGGTCTCGCAGTCGACCAGCGTGGGGATGCGGATCTCGGTCTCGGTGCCCTGGACCGCCTCCTCGAGGCTCACCTCGAGGTTATAGCGCAGGTCCGCGCCGCGACCGCTGCGGCGACGGCCGCCGCCACCGAAAATGTCACCGAAGATGTCGCCGAAGATGTCACCGAAATCGGCGCCGCCGAAGCCGCCGGCACCACCACCCCCGCCGGCGGCCCCCTCGACACCGGCATGGCCGAACTGGTCGTATGCGGCCCGTTTCTGCGAGTCGCCGAGGACCTCGGCGGCCTCCTTCGCCTCACGGAACTTTTCAAGCGCTTCCTCGTCGTCGGGATTACGGTCGGGATGGTACTTCTGCGCCAGACGCCGATACGCCTTCTTGATCTCGGACTCGCTGGCGTTCTTGGCAACGCCGAGGACCTCGTAGTAGTCCCGCTTCGACATGGTTCAGACTCCTCCCCTGCGCGACCGGGGGACCGGCACGGATGGATCGGCCGCGAAAACACGAACGTCCGCGACCGGTCAGGGACCGGCCGGGACGTCGACTGCACGGCCCGCACGGCGGGCCGTTGCGATCACTTCTTCTTCGAGTCGTCGTCGTTGACTTCCTCGAACTCCGCATCGACGACCTCGTCGTCCTTGGACGACTGCCCGGACTCCGCCGAGCCGGTTTCGCCACCGGCCTCACCCTGCGCCTGGGCCGCCTGCGCGAGCTCCGCAGACGCCTCGGACAGCTCGCGGGTCCTGGTCTCGATGGTCTCCTTGTCGTCGCCCTTGGTGGCCTCGCGCAGGGCCTCGACGGCGTCCTCGACCTTCTTCTTCTGGTCAGCCGAGATCTGCTCGCCGTACTCCTTGAGCGACTTCTCGGTGGCGTGGATCAGGTTGTCCGCCTGGTTGCGGGCCTCGACCAGTTCACGCTGCTTGCGGTCTTCCTCCTCGTGCGCCTCCGCGTCCTTGACCATGCGGTCGATCTCGTCCTCGCTCAGGCCGCTCGAGGCCTTGATCTCGATCGACTGCTCCTTGCCGGTCTGCTTGTCCTTCGCCGAGACGTTGAGGATGCCGTTCGCGTCGATATCGAACGTCACCTCGATCTGCGGCGTCCCGCGCGGTGCCGGCGGGATGTCCGTCAGGTCGAAACGCCCGAGGGACTTGTTGTCCTTGGCCATCTGGCGCTCGCCCTGCAGGACGTGGACCGTCACCGCCGTCTGGTTGTCCTCGGCGGTCGAGAACACCTGAGACGCCTTGGTCGGAATCGTGGTGTTCTTCTCGATGAGCTGCGTCATCACGCCGCCCATGGTCTCGATGCCGAGCGACAGGGGCGTCACATCGAGCAGCAGCACGTCCTTGACGTCACCGCCGAGTACACCCGCCTGGATCGCGGCACCGACCGCGACGGCCTCGTCCGGGTTGACGTCCTTGCGCGGCTGCTTGCCGAAGTACTCCTCGACCTTTTTCTGCACCAGCGGCGTGCGCGTCTGACCGCCGACCAGGATCACCTCATTGACATCGTTGACCGACAGGCCCGCGTCCTTGATCGCTGTCTTGCAGGGCTCGATCGTGCGATCCACGAGGTCCTCGATCAGCGATTCGAGCTTGGCACGCGTGAGCTTCATGTTCAGGTGCTTGGGCCCGTTCTGGTCCGCCGTGATGTACGGCAGGTTGATCTCCGTCTGCTGAGCGCTCGACAGCTCGATCTTGGCCTTCTCGGCTCCCTCCTTGAGACGCTGCAGGGCGAGCGGATCGTTGTTGAGGTCGAAGCCGCTTTCCTTCTTGAAGGTCTCGATCAGGTGGTTGATGAGCTTCAGATCGAAGTCGTCACCGCCGAGGAACGTATCGCCGTGCGTCGACAGCACCTCGAACTGGTGCTCGCCCTCCACCTGGGCGATCTCGATGATCGAGATGTCGAAGGTACCGCCCCCGAGGTCGTATACGGCGACCTTGTGGTCGCCGCGCTGCTTGTCGAGCCCGTACGCCAGCGCGGCCGCGGTCGGCTCGTTGATGATGCGCTTGACATTGAGACCCGCGATCCGCCCGGCGTCCTTCGTGGCCTGGCGCTGCTTGTCGTTGAAGTAAGCGGGCACCGTGATGACCGCGTCCGTCACCTCTTCACCGAGGTACTCCTCCGCGGTACTCTTCATCTTCTGGAGGACGCGCGCCGATACCTCGGGTGGCGCCATCTGCTTGTCGCCCACCCCGACCCAGGCGTCACCGTTGTCGCTCTTGACGATGTCAAACGGCACCTGGTTGATGTCCTTCTGGACCTCGTCCTCGCCGAAGGAGCGCCCGATCAGGCGCTTGATCCCGTAGAGCGTGTTGTGCGGGTTGGTCACGGCCTGGCGCTTCGCGGGCGCCCCGACCAGAACCTCGTCGTCGTCGGTGAACGCGACGACCGACGGGGTCGTGCGATCGCCCTCGCTGTTCTCGATAACCCGGGTCTTGTCCCCCTCCATCACGGCGACGCACGAGTTGGTGGTCCCCAGGTCGATACCGATCATCTTGCCCATGGCGTTGCTTCCTCCTGCTCGAATACAAAATTCTGTCTACGGCCTGCGCCGGTGTTGCAGGCCGACCGGGTAACCCGCTCCCCGGAAGAACGGGGGTTACCCGGTCGGCCCCGCTACCGCGAACTTGGGGGCGACGCGCCCCGTTTCAACCGTGCACTACTTGGCCACCATCACGAGGGCGGGGCGCAGCAGGCGATCCTCGAGGCGATAGCCCTTCTGCATCACCTGGTAGACGGTGTTGCTCTCGTAGCCCTCGACCTCCTGCATGGACATCGCCTGATGATAATCCGGATCGAATTTCTCGCCTTCCGGATTGATCTCGACGATGTCGAACTTCTCCATTGCCTGGCTGAGCATCCGCAGCGTGAGCTCGGTACCCTCGCGCACCTTGGCGACGTCGGCATCCTCGGCCTGCGCGGCCTGCACGCCCATCTCGAGGCTGTCGCGGACGCTCAGCAGCTCGTTCGCCAGCTTCTCGATCGACTGCTTGCGGGCACTGTCGGCATCCTTCTGGGCGCGCTTGCGCACGTTCTCCTTCTCGGCCTCCGTGCGCAGCACCTTCTGCCAGTTCTCGTCGGCGCGCGCCTCGGCCTCCGCGAGCGCCGTGCGCAACCGCTCGATCTCGGCGTAGGGATCCTCGGCGGCGCCAGCGCCCTCCTCGCCGCCGGTCTCCATGGCGGTCTCCGTGGTGTCACCGCCCGCCTCGGTCTCGGGGATCTCCCCGCCCGCGGCCTCTTCCTCCGGGGCCTTGCGCTGCTTGTCCTGCTCCGCGGACTGCTCGTTCGACATACTGCAACTCCGTGACTGCTCGACGTACGACAGGGCGCGGGCGGCCGAATCCGCCCGCCTTGGCCGCCTAGGTGGGGATCAGGAACGGGAATTCAAGGCCGCCCCGAGCAGCCGCGACGTCACGTCGACGACCGAGATCACGCGGTCGTACTCCATGCGCGTGGGGCCGATCACGCCGAGCACACCGACCACCTCGCCTCCCTGGCTGTAGGGGGCGGTGACGATGCTCAGATCGTCGAGGACCTCGTAGCCCGATTCCCGCCCGATGTAGATCTGCAGCCCGTCGGCGCGCGAGCAGCGCTCGAGCAGATCGTAAAGGTCGCGCTTGCGGTTGAAGGTCTCGAACAGCGCCTTGAGCTTGTCGACGTTCGACAGCTCATCGAAGTTCATCAGGTTCGTCTCGCCGGCGAGCACGAAGTCCGAGGCGGCCGTGCCGACTTCGGCGTCGCCCAGCGCCCGGCCCGCCATGTCGACCACGGCGTCCATCATGAGGTCGAGCTCGCGGCGCACCGCCCGCAGCTCGCCCCCGAGCGCGGAGCGGACCTCGCCGAGGTCGCGCCCGCCGAAGCGCTGGTTGAGGTAGTTGGTCGCGCGCTCGAGTTCGCGCCGTGTGTAGTCGCGGTCGGTATGGATGACGCGGTTCTGCACCTCGTGGTCGTTGACGACCAGGATGACGAGCACGCGCCGATCGCCCAGCGGCAGGAACTCGATGTAGCGCAGCGTCGACGCCTCCCGACGCGGCAGCGTGACCACGCCGGCCATGCTGGTGAACCCCGACAGGAAGGACGACACCGACTCCACCAGGTCCTGGGGCGGGTCGTCGGCGTCGAGCTGCAGTTGCTGGCGCAACTCCGACAGCGAGATCTCGCGGCCCGGTTGCATGCCGAGCAGGCGGTCGACGAACAGCCGATAGCCACGCTCGGTCGGGATGCGGCCGGCCGACGTGTGCGGGGCCCGGATATAGCCCCCCTCTTCCAGATCGCACATGACGTTGCGGATCGTCGCCGGGCTGAGGCCGAGGCCGGAGGCACGCGCGAGACTGCGCGAGCCGACCGGCTGCCCGTCCTGAATGTGCTGCTCGACGAGTACCTGGAGCACGTGCCGGCTGCGCTCATTCAGCGGGCTGGCGTTGTCGCTTTGCGGCATGTCGGCATTCTAGCGAAACGGCGGTCTTCTGGCACTCCCTGCCCGCGAGTGCCAGACGCGCGGCGTGTGGACGGCGGTATGGCCATCGCCGTTGGCGCGCTAGAATGTCAGCGGTTACGCCGGAGGTGGCATGAGCGACCCGTTGAATCCGATAAGTCGGCGCCCGACCGCGGGCGTGGCCGTCGACCACGTCACCGTCGGCGGTGACGGGCCCGTCGTCGTGCAGTCCATGACCAACACGGACACGGTCGACGTCGACGCCACCGTGCACCAGGTGCAGGCGCTCGCCGAGGCCGGCTCGGAGCTGGTGCGCGTCACCGTCAACAGCGACGCGGCCGCGGCCGCAGTGCCGCACATCCGCGAGCGCCTGGACGCTGCAGGCTGCGATACACCGCTGGTCGGCGATTTCCACTTCAATGGTCACCGGCTGCTGGCGAGCAACCCCGCCTGCGCCCGGGCGCTGTCGAAGTTCCGCATCAATCCGGGCAACGTCGGGCGCGGCAAGCGCCGTGACGAGCAGTTCGCGCAGATGATCGATTTCGCCATCCACTACGACAAGCCGGTGCGGATCGGCGTCAACTGGGGCAGCCTCGATCAGGACCTGATGGCCCGGCTGCTGGACGAGAACCAGCAGCGGGCCGAACCGAAGGACATCACGCTGATCAACCGCGAGGCCGTCGTCGAGTCCGCCATCGGCAGCGCCCTGCGCGCCGAGGAGCTGGGCCTGCCCCGCAACCGGATCATCCTGTCGTGCAAGATGAGCGGCGTGCAGGACCTGGTGGCGGTCTACCGCGACCTTGCGACGCGCGGTGACTGGGCGCTGCACCTCGGGCTCACGGAGGCCGGCACCGGCAGCAAGGGCATCGTCGCCTCGACCGCGGCGCTGTCGATCCTGCTGCAGGAAGGGATCGGTGACACGATCCGGATCTCGCTCACGCCGGAGCCGGGCGGACCGCGCACGCGCGAGGTCGAGGTGGCCCAGCACATCCTGCAGAGCCTCGGCATCCGCTCGTTCGTGCCGAGCGTGATCGCCTGCCCCGGCTGCGGGCGCACCACGAGCACCTATTTCCAGGAGCTCGCCGAGGAGATCCAGGCCCACCTCAAGCGCCGGATGCCCGAGTGGAAGGACCACTACCCCGGCGTCGAGGACATGCGCGTCGCCGTCATGGGCTGCGTGGTCAACGGCCCCGGCGAGAGCCGCAATGCCCACATCGGCATC
>CAZVFN010000002.1:7889-70400 GCA_964626335.1 uncultured Ectothiorhodospiraceae bacterium | reverse complement strand
GGCACTAGGAGCCTGTCCGAGAAATTGGCGCCGTCGCGAGCGCGTGCTACAGCGTGCAGATCTTGGCGATTGTGAAACGAGCATGGTGGTTGCCATGGGAGTTGAGCAATCGCCAAAAGATGCCGCTGTGGGACGCGCGCAGTAGGCGACGAGTTTCTTGGACAGGCTCCTACCCAGCAAGGACAGAAAAGACAGGAACCACGACCACAACAACCCACCCCGGACTCGAACCGGAGGTCCGCCCGAACCAGCCCGTCAGCGCGCCAGCACGGCGCTCGCCAGCAACCCGAGCCCCCCGACACCGAGCACCCACACCGCCACCCCGACGCCGGCGAGCGCCACCGGCGCGAGCGGTGCGGCACCGTACACCACAGCGGCGGCCACGGTCAGCGCGCCGCCGGCGACCGCACGCCGGGTGGCGCCGTGCTGGCGGCGCATCGCGCGGCGCAGCTCGATGACGTCGTCGCTCTGCCACTGCACCTGCAGGCGCCCGTTGCGTGCGCGCGTGAGCACGTCGTGCGCGAGGCCGGGGATCTGCGGCAGCTGCTCGCCCCACTCGGGCAGGCGCTGGCGTAGGTTGTCCAGGGTCGCGCGCGGGCCGACCTGGCGGCGCATCCACCGCTCGAGGAAGGGCTTGGCCGTGGTCCACAGGTCGAGCTCGGGATAGAGATCGCGCCCGAGGCCCTCGATGTTCAGCAGTGTCTTCTGCAGCAGCACCAGCTGCGGCTGGACCTCCATCTCGAAGCGCCGCGCGGTCTGGAACAGGCGCATCAGCAGCTGACCGAACGAGATGTCCTTCAGCGGGCGCTCGAAGATCGGCTCGCATACGGTGCGGATCGCGGCCTCGAACTCTTCCACCCGGGTATCGGCCGGGACCCAGCCCGAGTCGACGTGCAACTCGGCGACGCGGCGGTAGTCACGGCGGAAGAACGCGAGGAAGTTCTCGGCGAGGTAGCGCTGGTCCTGCGGCGACAGGGTGCCGACGATGCCGAAGTCGACCCCCACGTAGCGCGGGTCCCCCGGATCGTCCCACTCGACGAAGATGTTGCCCGGGTGCATGTCCGCGTGGAAGAAGTTGTCGCGGAACACCTGGGCGAAGAAGATCTCGACGCCGCGCTCGGCGAGCACGCGCAGGTTCACGCCGCGCGCCTGCAGCGTCCCGACATGGCTGATCGGGATGCCGCCGATGCGCTCGAGCACCAGGACGTCGTTGTGGGTGAAGGGCCAGTAGACCTCGGGGATATAGAGGATCTTCGAATCCTCGAAATTGCGCCGCAGCTGCTGGGCGTTGGCGCCCTCCCGCACCAGGTCGAGCTCGTCGATCAGCGTCTTTTCGAACTCGGCGACGAGCTCGCGGGGGCGCAGCCGGCGGCCCTCGGTCCAGAACCGGTGCGCGAGACCCGCGACGATGTACATCAGGCCGACGTCGCGCCGGATGCGTCGCTCGACGCCCGGGCGCAGGACCTTGACCACGACCTCGCGGCCGTCGGCGAGGCGCGCGCCGTGCACCTGCGCGATCGACGCCGAGGCCATCGGATCCGCGTCGAAGCGCGTGAACAGCTCGGCGACCGGGCGGCCCAGCGAAGCCTCGACCCTCGTGCGCGCCTCCACGGAGGGAAACGGCGGCACATGGTCCTGCAGGCGTGCCAGCTCGAACGCGATGTCGTCGGGCAGCAGGTCGCGCCGCGTCGACAGCATCTGCCCGAACTTGACGAAGATGGGCCCGAGGTCCTCGAGCGCGGCGCGCACGCGCACCCCACGGGGCCGGCGCCGCGTGTCGAGGCGCAGCCACGCCCCCGGCGTGAGGTAGTAGAGAAAGCGGATCGGGCGGAACACCTGGGTCGCCCAGATGATCTCGTCCAGCCCGTGGCGCAGCAGGATCCACTGGATGTGGACCACGCGCAGGGCCTGGGTGACCCGGATCACGAGTCGTCTCCGCCCCAACGCTCCAGGCGGCGCACGCGCGCCGCGAGGCGATCGCCATCGGCCCGCAGGCGGTCCACCGCCGACAGCCACTCCTCGACCTCGTACCGTGCCGGCAGGGCCTCGACCTCGTCGATGAGCCAGGCGCGCAGGTCGCGCACCCGGTCGCCGCCCGCGCGTCGGCCCTCGACGACCGCCGCGCGCAGCAACCGGGCGGCCTCGTGGGCGGGGACATCACCGAGCGCTCGGGCGAGCGCCTCCTCCCAATCCGGATCGAGCGTGTCGGCCAGGCGCTTGAACCCCTTGGCGACGGCGACATTGCCGCTGACGCGCAGGCTGCCGCCGAACAGCACCCGCGTGCCCCCGAGCGCACCGAGGCGGGCCAGCGATGCGGGCGGCCCCGCGATCGTCGCGTCCGCTTCACGGGGCGGGTCGGCCACCAGCCGCAGGCGCTCGCCCTCGGCCACCGCGTACAGGTGCCAATCGAGTCCGGTGACGTGCACGCCGAGCACCGCACCGTCGAGGCGGCGCAGACGCGCGCGCGCGTCGGCGTCCAGCCCGAGGGCACGGTCGAGCAGCGGCTGAACCGCGGCGCAAACGGCCTGTGGCGTGCTCATGCCACGCGCGCCGGATCGGTCGCGAGGATTTGCGCGTCGCCCGCGATGCACACCACGCGGGTCCCGGCCAGCTTGTCGTGCAGGCCCTGGCGGCGCCGATCGAAGACGATCCAGAGGAAGCCGATCCCGAGCGCAAGGAAGGAGACGAAATACCCCAGGTAGCGGATGAACGCCCGCACGAGGCCGGGGCGTTCGCCGCTGCGGGCCTCGACCACGCGGAGCTCGAGCAGCAGCTTGCCGGGGGTCGTGCCGAAGCGCCCCCAGCCGATGACGAAGACGAACAACGGCAGCAGGCGGTTGAAGGCCAACGCCACCGCGCCGGCGAGGCCGCTGCCGTCACCGATGCTCGGCCAGGGCTGCCCGCAGACGAGCAGGGCCAGCGTGCCGGCGGCGCAGAACATCCACAGCCCGTCGACGCCGAAGGCGGCCGCGCGGCGCCAGAAACCGGCGTTGCGCTCGCCGGTTGTCATGCACGAAAGCCCGTGTGCACGGCCACGACACCGCCGGTCAGGTTGTTCCAGTTGCAGCGGACCAGGCCCGCCTCGCCCATCATGGCCGCGAGCGTCGGCTGGTCCGGGTGCATGCGGATCGACTCGGCGAGATAGCGGTAGCTGTCCGCGTCGCCCGCGACCCAGGCCCCCATGCGCGGCAGTACGGCGAACGAGTAGGCATCGTAGAGGCGTCGGAACCAGGCGCTGGCGGGCCGCGAGAACTCCAGGATCACGAGCCGCCCACCGGGGCGGAGCACGCGCGCCATCTCGCCGAGCGCGCGCCGCTGGTCCGTGACGTTGCGCAGCCCGAACCCGATCGTCACGCAATGGAAGTGCCGGTCGGGGAACGGCAGCGCCTGCGCGTCGGCGCGCACGCAACCGATGCGCTCGGCCAGGCCGGCGTCGATCAGGCGATCGCGCCCGCGCTCGAGCATGCTGGCGTTGATGTCGGAGGCGACCACGTAGCCGCGCTCGCCGGCGCGCCGCGCCAGCCCGGCGGCGAGATCGCCCGAGCCGGTGGCGAGATCGAGCCCGCGATCGCCCGGGCGCAGGCGCGCGCGGGCGAGCGTGAAACGCTTCCACAGGCGGTGCATGCCGCCCGACATGAGGTCGTTCATGAGGTCGTAGCGACCGGCGACCGAGTCGAACACGGCGTCGACCCGCGCGGACTTCTCGCCCACCGGCACCTCGCGGTAGCCGAAGTGGGTCTTGTCCTGTTGGGCCTCATCGTCAGGCGTTGCGCTGGACACCGGCCTCCTCCAGGCGCGCGAGGTAGCTCTGCCAGTTCTCCTCGAACTGCGCCGCCAGCTCGTACAGGTGTTTCCACGTGTAGATGCCCGTGTCGTGGCCGTCGTCGAAGACGAGACGCACGGCATAGTTGCCCACGGGCTCGATGCGTTCGATGTTGACGTTTTCCTTGCCGAATACGAGCACCTCCTGGCCGGGCCCATGGCCGCGGACCTCGGCGGATGGCGAGAACACGCGCAGGTATTCGCAGCTCAGGCGCTTGCTGAACCCGTCGTCGAACGTGATCTCGAATTCGCGCGACTCCTTGTGGAGCGTGATGTCGGTGGGCACGGGGTTCGCCATCTAGCCTCCAGCCACGGGGTTGGCTGCCGCGGGGCGGTCGCAGCCCTGCATGCGTAACGCTTGCCTGATTACAGAATATACCGCGACAGGTCATCGTCGCCGACCAGCTCGGCCAGCTGGTCGTCGACATAGGCCGCGTCGATTGCGACGCGCTCGCCGTCGCGGTCCGGGGCATCGTACGACAAGCGCTCGAGCAGACGTTCCATCAGCGTGTGCAGGCGCCGCGCGCCGATGTTCTCGGTGCGCTCGTTGACCTGCCAGGCGATCTCGGCGATCCGCCGCACGGCATCCTCGGCGAGCACGAGGTCGATGCCCTCCGTGGCGAGCAGCGCGCGATATTGCGCCTGCAGGGACGCATCGGGCTCGGTGAGGATGCGCACGAAATCGTCGGTCGTCAGGGCGTCGAGCTCGACGCGGATCGGCAACCGGCCCTGGAGCTCGGGGATCAGGTCCGAGGGACGGGCCACGTGGAACGCGCCCGAGGCGATGAACAGGATGTGATCGGTGCGCACCATGCCGTACTTGCTCGACACCGTGCTGCCCTCGATGAGCGGCAGCAGGTCGCGCTGCACGCCCTCGCGCGAGACATCGCCGCCACTGCCGCCCTGCTCGCCGCGGCGCGTGATCTTGTCAAGCTCGTCGAGGAAAACGATGCCGTTCTCCTCGACGGAGCCGATCGCGCGCGCCTTGAGGTCCTCCTCGTCGATGAGCTTGTCCGCTTCCTCGTCGATGAGGTGGCGCAACGCGTCGCGCACCGTGGTCTTGCGACGCTGCGAGCGGCCGCTGCCGAGCTGGCGGAACATCCCCTGCAGCTGCTGGGTCATCTCCTCCATCCCCGGCGGCGACATGATGTCGAAACCCTGCCCCCCGCCGGCGAAGTCGATCTCGATCTCGCGCTCGTCGAGCTCGCCCGCACGCAGCTTGCGCCGGAACTTCTCGCGGGTCTCGCTGCCTTGGCGCTGCGGCTGATCCTGCTCCCAGCCGCCCTGCTGGCGCGGCTGCGGCAGCAGGGCGTCGAGCACCCGGTCCTCGGCCGCGACCTCGGCCTTCGGCCGCAGGCGCTCGATCTCGCGCTCGCGCAGCTGCTTCAGGGCGACGTCGACCAGGTCGCGCACGATCGACTCGACATCGCGGCCGACATACCCGACCTCGGTGAACTTCGTGGCCTCGATCTTGGTGAACGGGGCCTGCGCGAGGCGCGCGAGTCGGCGCGCGATCTCGGTCTTGCCGACGCCGGTCGGCCCGATCATGAGGATGTTCTTGGGCGTGATCTCCTGGCGCAATGGCTCATCGACCTGCTGGCGCCGCCAGCGATTGCGCAGCGCGATCGCGACCGAGCGCTTGGCCGCGTCCTGGCCGACGATGTGCTTGTCGAGCTCGGCGACAATCTCCTTCGGGGTCATCTGCGACATGGCGTTCAGGCCTCGAGCGTCTCGATGGTGCGCTCGTGATTGGTGTAGATGCAGATGTCCGCGGCGATGGCGAGCGCACGCTCGCAGATGGTCGCGGCATCGAGCTCGGTCGTGTCGAGCAGCGCGCGGGCAGCGGCCTGGGCGTAGGGACCGCCGGAGCCCATGGCGATCAGGCCCTGCTCGGGCTCGATGACGTCGCCGTTACCGGAGATCATGAGCGACTGCTCGCGATCGGCCACGGCGAGCAGGGCCTCGAGGCGACGCAGCATGCGATCCGTGCGCCAGTCCTTGGCGAGCTCCACCGCGGCGCGCGTGAGATGGCCGCTGTGCTCCTCGAGCTTGGTCTCGAAGCGCTCGAACAGGGTGAAGGCATCGGCGGTACCGCCGGCAAACCCGGCCAGAACGCGATTGCGGTAGAGCCGGCGCACCTTGCGCGCGTTGCCCTTCATCACGGTATCGCCGAGCGTCACCTGGCCGTCGCCGCCGAGGGCGAGGCCACCGTCGCGCCGCACGCAGACAATTGTCGTTCCGTGCATGCTAAAGTTACCAGTCGGGGGAGAAAACACGAGCCGGCAGTCTACACGATCCGCCGGGCCCCACGGCAGGGCGCTGTGTGGAGCGCCCCGTGGCATGCCCGGACGGCCGGTGCCGCGGCCACCCGGGCGCGGCCCGGCGAGGGGACCCGCCATGCCGCTGGAAGTGCAATTCCCGTCGAGGTCGCCCGCTCGGAAGGGGGGATTCCCGACGCGGCGACGGGGGATCGCGCGGTGGCTGCGCGAGCTCGACAAGCTCGACCGCCGCGAGCACAGTCGCCGCCTGATCGAGGGCGTGCGTCAGCTCAACCGGCTCGAGATCCCGCCGCGCAGGCGGCTCGCCCTCCTTGAGGACATGCGGCCCGCCGTGCGCACGGCGCTCGACTATCTCGCCAGCCGCGTGCAGTCGCAGACCCTGCCGCTTTCGCAACGCGCGCGCGAGGCCCACGAGCGCAACGTCGAGCTGCTCTGCGAGAGCGGCCTCGGCTACGTCATCGTGGTGGTCGACGAGGGCAGCGGGGGACGACGCCGCCGCGTCGCCCTGGCGGCCGAGCGCGCCCTGGAGCGCAGCGGCGAGTGGATGCTGCGCTGCGCGCAGTTGTACACCGCCGCCCCGTCGACCTTCTGGCATACGGTGCACACCTGCTACGCAACCGCCGAGCGCAATCGGATCGCGACGCGGCGGGTCGCGGCACCGGAGGCGGCCACGCAGTCGGGGCACCAGTCGCCTGCGGCCATGTACAAGCGCATCCTGCTGTTCGCGCTCGCCGGCACGCAGGGCATGCGCCGCGGCGAGGCGGCGCGCATCTATCGCGCCCTCGCCACCTGGGGGCAGGATGCGACGCTCGGCCGCGAGGACGAGGTCGCCGACGCGATCCGTTTCGCGCTGGATCTGGAAGCGGCGCAGCCGCCGGTCCCGCAGGCGCAGGTCCGCCTCGACGAGGCATCGAGGCTGCGGATCATCGGCGTCGACGGCGTGGTCGAGCGGGTGCAGCGGCTGCAGGGTGAGACATCGGCGGACGACTCGCCCGTGGCCCAGGGGGATCGCATCGCCCCGGGGTCGCTGCGGCGGCTGATCGACAGCTGGCATCCGCTGACCCACGAGCGCAGCGAGCGCACGCGCCGGGGCGAGGAGGTCGATGCCGAGATCACGCTGGCCGTGATCCACGCCCGCCTCGCGGCCGAGCGCGACCCACAGCGCCGCCAGGCCCGGGGCGCGGGCCGCAGGACCCAGAGCGCTGCCGCGCTGACGCTGCAGACCATCGAGGAAGCCGCCCCGCCGGCGGCAGCCACCGCGGGCGACGCGGCCGGGGCCGGATGGCATGAGATCGGACGCGGCCAGGAACGCTCCCGGGGGTACGACGCCGCACGCCGGGTCGAGGCCGGGCTGGACCATGAAGGCACGCTCCCGCAGCACCCGCGCTGGCTGCTCGAAGATGTCAGCGCGAGTGGTTATCGCCTCGTGTGGGACAGCCAGGAGGGGTCGCGCGCTGCCGTCGGCGAGCTGGTCGCGCTGCGCCTGTCCGCCGAGCAGGCGGCCAGCGGGCAGCGCTGGTCGGTCGGTGTGGTGCGCCGGATGCAGTTCGTCGACGACACCCGCTTCGAGATCGGCGTGCATGCGCTGTCGCGCAACGCGGTGCCGGCCCGCGTGCGCCGCGAGCCGGCCAACCCGAACCGCAAGCGCGACCGCGACCGGGAGCCCACCGAGGCCGCCCTGGTGATGCCCGCGCGCGATCGCGGAGCGGCAGCGCCGAGCCTGCTGCTGCCGGCCCACATGTTCCGCTGCGGCGAGACGCTCGAGCTCGACCTCCCGCAGCGACGCGCGCGCATCCGCCTGCGCGCGGTGCGGGAGAACACCGGCGCGTTCTGCGAATTCACGCTCGAACCGCCCCCCGCGCGCGGTCGCCACGCGGTGCAACCGGGCGGTGGCCCCGTCCGCGGCGGCGACGCGCCCGATCCCCTTGCGTGAGCCGTGGTCCCGAGGGGAGATGGGTATGATGGGGGGCGGCTGCGGCCGCCGGCGCAACGGGCACGTAACTTGCAGGAAACGCCGAATGGAACCGCATAACAACGGCAACGGTGGGTGTTGATGGCGATCGCGTTGCGATCCTCGAGAGCGGCCCGGGGCGGCGACGGCTGGCCGACGTCGAAGCGCGGCTGGCGCCAATGGCAGGACCGGGCGCAGCGCCTCGAGAATCGCGAGCTGGCGCACCGCATGTACGACCTGGCGGCCGCGCTCAACCAGCGCCGCGGGCCTGGCGATGACCCATTGTGGGTCCTCGAGCTCGTCCGCGGCGACGCCCGCCGCGCACTCGACTACCTCGGCGGGCGGATCCGCTCCCAGCCCCTGCCGCTGCCGAGCGCGCCGCGCGCCGCCTATCATCTCGCGATCGAGTTGCTCCACGAGCTGGCGCTGGGGTATGAGCAGGCCCTGAGCGGGACCGGCGTCAGCCGGCGCGGGCGCGCGCTGGCCGCCGAGCGCGCGCTGAGCCTGCACGGCGAGCGCATGCTGCGCACGCACCAGACCTACACCGCGCTGGATACCGGCTTCTGGCGCCGGGTCAACGGGACCTACCGCACGGCTGAGCAGCTCGGCGTCGCCGAACGCCGGGTCGATGACCCGGAGCTGCGCTTCACGCCCCGCCGGCGCCAGTCGCCTCAGGGCATGTTCAAGCGACTGCTGCTGTTCGCACTGGCCGGCACCCAGGGCTTCCGCCGCGGCGAGGCGGCGCGGCTGAATCGGGCGCTGGAGACGTGGAAGGACATGGCGCGCCTGACCGCGGCGCGACGCGAGCCCGAGAGCAGCATCCCGCGCTTCGCCGTCGACCTCGCCTCCGCGCACGGCCCGCGCCTGCTGGGATCCGATGACCGGGCCGCTTCGGTGCGCGTGCTCGAGGTCGCGGACCTGGTCGTCGAGGTCGAGCAGCTGCGCGAGCGCCGCGGCCCGGCCGACAAGGCGCTGCCGGCGGAGGACGAGGTCGGCCCGACCGCCCTGGCTCGGCTCATCGACAGCTGGCAGCCGGCGAACTACACCCGCAGTCCGCGCGCGCGCCGCGGATCCGAGGTCGACGCCGAGGCAACGCTGCCGGTCATCCACGCACGCATCGTGCTCGACAACCGCCCGCGCGAGGCCGATCGCGGCCAGGCCGCCAGCGGGCGGGATGCGCCCACCGCGGCGGTCGCCCAGGACCCGCCCGACTGGAGCATCGAGGAGATCGAGGCCGCCGAGTCGACCCTCGGGCGCCATCCCGACGAGGTCCGCCCCGGGGTCAACTGGACCGAGATCCCGCTCGGGCGCGATCGCTCCGCCGGCGAGGAAGAGGCGCGTGTGCTGGAAGCCGGCGAGCCACCGACCGACACGCCGGACGGGGCGCCGCGGTGGCTCCTGAGGGACATCAGCGCCAGCGGATTGCGTCTGCTGTGGGACGGCGAGGGCTCCTGCCGGGTATCGGTGGGCGAACCGGTCGCGCTGCGGATCGGACGCGGGGCGGAGCACAGCCGCTGGTGCGTGGGGGTCGTACGCCGCATGCGCTTCGTCGATGAGCGCCGCTTCGAGATCGGCGTCGAGGTCCTCGCGCGCAATGCCATCCCGGGCCGGGTGCGCAGCGCGCCGGCGAACCCCAATTCGACGCGCTTCCGCGACAGCGAGACGACCACCCCGGCCCTGCTGCTGCCCGGCAATCGCAAGCGCGGGCGGCGCACCACACTGCTCATCCCCGCCCACATGCACCGCACGGGTGATCTGCTCGAGGTGGATCTGCAGGAGCGGACGACGCGCATCGCACTGGGCGATCTGCGCAAGGATACCGGCATCGTCAGCCAGTTCGATATTGCACCGCCGCCCGCGCGGGGCCGGCGCGCGCCGAGCGACGCGCGCTTCGTCGCGGCCCGCTAGTGTTCTTCAACGGAAGTTCGGCGAGCGTTCTCGGCGAGCTGTCGCGGCGCCCGGCAAGGCACGCCGACGCGCCGTGGCGCGCCCCAGGGTGGGGAGGTGCAAGGCCGCCGGGCGCCACCGGATCCGGCGATGCATCCAGCGGATTCGCGCGACCGGACAGTCGGGCGCGATGGCGCACGCCGGCTCGGCAGGCACCCGGTGAGGCGCCTCAGCCCCCCTTGGCCCCGCCACGGCGCGCGCGCGGATGGGCCCGCTCGTAGATCTCGGCGAGGTGGCTGAAATCGAGGTGGGTGTAGACCTGGGTCGTGGCGATGTCGGCGTGGCCGAGCAGTTCCTGCACGGCCCGCAGATCGCCGCTCGACTCGAGCACGTGCGTGGCAAACGAATGGCGCAGCATGTGCGGGTGGACGTGCCGGACCAGTCCGAGGCGCCGCGCCCAGTGGCCGACCCGGTCCTGGATCGCGCGCCGCGACAGGCGGGTTCCGCGTGCGCTGACGAACAGCGCCGCCTCGTGCGGGGGCGCCCACTCGGCGCGCGCCCGAAGCCAGTGCCCCAGGGCGCGGCACGCCGGTGCCCCCAGCGGGGCGATGCGTTCGCGGCGGCCCTTGCCCGTGACCCGCACGGTGGCGTCGCCGAGATCCATCGCCGTGACGTCCAGGCCCGCGAGTTCCGCGAGGCGCAGGCCCGAGGAATAGAACAACTCCAGCAGCGCGCGATCGCGGGCGGCACGCGGGTCGCTGCCCGGCACGCCGAGCAGGCGCTCGACCTCTTCCACCTCGAGTGTCCGCGGCAGTGGGCGCGCTGCCCGCGGCGGGCGGATATCCGCCGCCGGATCGCGGCGAGCACGGCCCTCGCGCAGCAGCCACGCGTACAGGGCGCGGATCGCGGCGAGGGCCCGCGCGAGCGAGCGCCCGCCGAGCCCGCGGCGGTGCTCGCGGGCGACGAAGCGCTGGACCCGGTCGGCGTCGACCTCGGTCCAGTCGCTGACGCCTTCGCCGCTCAGGAACGCCGCGAAGCGCCGCAGGTCTCGGGCGTAGCCATCGCGTGTTGCCGGCGAGGCATTGCGTGCGTCGCGCAGGTTGGCCAGGAAGTGTTCGAGGTCGGCGTCGAGGCTCATGCGTGGGCTCTTTGCCGCCCGTCACCGGGGAGCGCCGGCCGCTCAGCCGGCGTGGCGGGCCACCCCGGCGGACACCAGTTCGCCCAGCTGGCCGAGGAAGAGGGTGCCCATCGCCGCACTGAAGCGATCAGCGTCCGCGCTCGCCATGGCGATCAGGCCCGGCAGGCGCCCCCCGTCGAGGGGCACGAGCGCGGCCGACCCAATCCGGGGCGCGCGCTCGCCGAACAGTGCTTCCAGCTGCGCGGACGAGAAGCGACCGCAGCGGGGCTCGCCCGCCTCGATGACCTCGCGCAGCGCGGCCACGCGCTCGTCGTCGGCGGCGAGGCAGTGCGCGGGCGGCACATCGACCGCGTCGCCCGCGTCCGGGCGGATCAGCAGCAGCGTGGCCTCGTCCGCGTTGAACTCGGACAGCAGCATCTCGCGCACGAGCGCGAGCACCCCGTCGAGCGACTCGGCCTCGAGCAGCCCGCGACCGAGACCGACGAGACGGCCACCGACGCGCTCGTTGTCGCGCGCGGTTCGCATGAGGTCGGCGAGGCGCTGCTCCAGGCGCTCGTTGCGCCGCCGCAGCTCCGCGACCTGGCGCTCGATCAGCGACACCGCGCCGCCGCCGGGCCGATGCGGGACGTCGAGCCGGGCCAGCACGTCGTCGTGGCGGACGAGGAACTCGGGATGCTGGCGCAGGTAGGCAGCGACCTGCTCGTCGTCGAGCTCGGGCGCCGTCGACGTGCTTTCGGGCTGCGTGGTCATCGCTCGAGCGTCCCCTGGTACGCTGTTTCGGCAGCGCCGGTCATCCAGAGCGGATTATCCGCGCCGGTCCATTCGATCACAAGCTCGCCGCCCGGCAGGCCCGCGGTGACGCGCGGCGCCAGCCACCCGCGGTCGCGACCGACCGCCACGGCCGCACATGCCCCGGTGCCGCAGGCCGCCGTCTCGCCGACGCCGCGCTCCCACACGCGCAGGACGATCCGGTCGCGGGTGACGACCTGCATGAAGCCGACGTTCGCCCGCCGCGGGAAGCGCGGGTGGCACTCGATCTCGGGTCCCAGCTTGCTGACCGGCGCGGCGCGCGTGTCGTCGACGGTCAGCACGGCGTGCGGATTGCCCATCGAAACGGCGCCGATGTCGCGCGTGGCGCCACCTGCCTCGAGCGCATAATGACGCCGGCGCCGCGGCGCCTCGAACGGGATCGCCGCCGGCTCGAAGCGCGGCGCGCCCATGTCGACCGCGACGCGGCCGTCGGCCTCGATGCAGGTGTGGATGGCGCCACCGAGCGTGTCGAACGTGATCCGCTCGCGCTCGGTCAGGCCGCGGTCGCGCACGAAACGCGCCACGCAGCGCGCGCCGTTGCCGCACTGCTCGACCTCGCCGCCGTCGGCATTGAAGATGCGGAAGCCGAAATCGGCGTCGCCCCGCCCCGGTTCCACCAGCAGCACCTGGTCGCAGCCAACGCCCCGGCGGCGATCGCCGAGCAGCCGGATCAGCCCGGCATCGGGCGCCACTCGCGCGGCGACCCCGTCGAGCACGACGAAGTCGTTGCCGAGGCCGTGCATCTTGGTGAATTCGAGCACCAGCGTCTCCGTCAGCGTCGCTACCGCGCCGGCCCGGGCGCGGCCCGGAAGGCAGTCAGCGCGCTCCCCAGGCCAGCAGGTGGTGGCCGTCGAGCGCCTCGACGGCGAGCTCCATGCCGGCGGCCTCGAGCTGTGCGCGGACCTCGCCCGGCGTGAAGGCGGCATGCAGCGACGCGCGGAAATCCCGCTGCAGCACCTCGGGCTCGCCCGCCATGCCGGCGACGAGGGCCTCCACCGCCGCCGTGTCGCGCGGGCGCGCGAGATCGGCGACGAAGACCGGGGCCCCCGGCTCGAGGACGCCTGCGAGCGTGCGCCACAGCGCCATGGGGTCGTGCAGGTGGTGCAGCAGGCTGTTCGACACCACTGCATCATAGCGGCGGCGTGGGAGCGGTTCGTGCGGCAGCCGCGCCCGGTGCAGTCGGAGCCGCTCGCCGAGCCCCTCGCGCGCCACGCGTTCACGCCCGTGCGCGAGCATCGCCTCGGCGCCGTCGACGCCGTCGATGCGCAGGTGCGGGTAGCGCCGGGCGAGGCGCACGGCGATGTCGCCGGGGCCGCAACCGAGATCGAGCACATGCCCGGTCGCCGGGAACGCCGGCAGGCGCGCGCCGAGTGCATCGACGATGGCGCCGTGGGCCGCGGCGAAATCGGCCCCGGCGTAGGCCGCGGCCTGTTCCGCCGCCTCCATCAGCTCCGGCTCGGGGCGGCGCGCGAGCATCAGTCGGCGTCGGCGCGGGCGGCCGCATCCGCGGCCGGCGCGAGTCGCCGCTCGCCGCTCCACAGGTCCTCGAGCGCCTCGCGTGCGCGCACCAGCTGGGCGCGATCGGCGTCGACCATGACCTCGGCGGGCCGCGGCCGCGTGTTGTAGTTGGAGGCCATGACGAAGCCGTAGGCCCCGGCCGAGCGCACGGCGAGCAGGTCGCCGCCGGCGACCGCGAGCGCCCGATCGTGGCCGAGGAAGTCGCCGGACTCGCACACGGGACCGACGACGTCGCAGGTCAGCGCCTCGGCGTCGCGCGCGACGACGGGCACGATGGCCTGCCAGGCGTCGTAGAGCGACGGGCGGATCAGGTCGTTCATGGCCGCATCGACCACCGCGAAGCGCTTCTTCGGGGCCTGCTTGATGTACTCGACGCGCGTCACGAGGATGCCGGCATTGCCCGCGATGGCGCGCCCCGGCTCGAGCCGGATCTCGCAGTCGACGTCGCCCAGCGCGCGCTCGATGGCCGCCGCCCACTCGCTCGGCTCGGGCGGCCGCTCGTCGCGATACGGGATCCCGAGCCCGCCGCCGAGGTCGAGGTGCTCGATCGCGATGCCTGCCTCGGCGAGCGTCGCGCGCAGCGCGAGCAGGCGTTCGACCGTGTCCACGAACGGCTGCAGCTCGGTGAGCTGCGATCCGATATGGCAGTCGATGCCGACCACGCGCAGATGGGCACTGTCCGCCGCCCGGCGGTACAACGGCGGCGCCGCGTCGATGGCGATGCCGAACTTCGAGCTCTGCATCCCGGTAGCGATGTAGGGATGCGTCTTCGGGTCGACGTCGGGATTCACGCGCAGCGACACCGGCGCGGGGCAACCCATGGCCTGCGCGATCGCCTCGATCCGGTCGAGCTCCGCGGCCGACTCGACATTGAAGCAGCCGATGCCGACCGCGAGCGCGCGCTCGATCTCCGGCGCCGTCTTGCCGACACCGGAGAACACCACGTCGCCCGGCGCCGCCCCGACCCTGAGGACCCGCTCGAGCTCGCCGACGGAGACGATGTCGAACGCGGAGCCGAGGCGGGCGAGGACGTCGAGGACGGCCAGGTTCGAGTTCGCCTTGACCGCGTAGCAGATCCGGTGCGGGCGCCGTCCGAGCGCGCGATCGAACGCGTGCCAGTGGCGCTCGAGCGTGGCGCGCGAGTAGACGTAGAGCGGCGTGCCGAAGCGCGCGGCCAGTGACTCGACGTCGATCGACTCGGCGTACAGGCGCCCGTCGCGGTACTCGAAGTGGTCCATCGCGCGGCCCTCAGTCGGTGCTCTGCTCGTCGGATTCGTCCTGCGGCGCGTCGCCCGGCAGGTACAGCGGCCCCTTCTGACCGCAACCGGCGGCCAGCACGAGCACGCAGGCGATGAGCAGCAGTCGCGGGATCACGGGCAAGCCCCCGGATGAACAAAGACCGGGCAGTATAACCGCCGCCCGGGGCCCCGCGCATGGGGACTGGAATGGTGTCAGGGGCACGGGCCGGAATCCGGTCCGGGTTCTCGCAAAGACGCGAAGGGCGCGGGGGATCGCGCAAGGGATCAGCGAGGCGGCCGTCTCGAGGCCGGGCGCGGGGGCCTCGGCCGCGGAACCGCGACGGATCGATCTGGATCGACGGCTTGGCCACCGGCGATCCGCCGAGGGGGACGTCGACCGGGCCCGCTCGATGGCGGATCGACGGCCTGTGGTTGCCACGCGACCTGTACCCACTGACAATCGGGGGTCCTTGCGCTTCCGGGCGCTCTTCGCGTCCTTGCGTGAACCCTTCGTCCACGCTGGATGCGCCCCGACACCACAGGCCAGGCCACCGAACCAGTCATGCAAGCGAACCTCCCCGAATGCGTCGAGATCGCCGCCGACGGCGAGCACCGCTGGAGCGTGATCTGGCTACACGGGCTGGGTGCCGACGGCCACGACTTCGAGCCGATTGCGGGCGAGCTGCACCTGCCGGCCGATCACGGCGTGCGGTTCGTGTTTCCACATGCACCCGAGCGGCCGGTCACCCTCAACGCCGGCATGCGCATGCGCGCGTGGTACGACCTCACCGGCGCGGAGTTCAGCGCGCGCGACGACAGCGAGGGCATCCGGGCCTCGGCGGCCCTGATCGAAGCGCTGATCGCGCGCGAGCGGGCACGGGGCATCGGCGCCGAGCGGATCGTGCTCGCGGGCTTCTCGCAGGGGGGTGCGCTGGCGCTGCACACCGGCCTGCGCCACCCGCAGCGCCTCGCCGGCATCGTCGCGCTGTCGGCATACCTGCCGCTGGCGGACGGGCTCGAGGCGGAGCTGGCGGGCGCCAACCGCCTCACGCCCGTCTTCCAGGCGCACGGCGAGCAGGACACCGTCGTGCCGCTCGACCTGGCCGCCTGGTCGTACCGGCGGCTCGCGGCGGTGCGACCTGCACCCGAGTGGCGTACCTACCGCATGGACCACGGCGTCTGCGCCGAGGAGATCGCGGACCTGCGCAGGTGGCTGCTCGAGCAGGCCGGTCTCCGCGGAACGACGTGATCAGCCCGGGCCGCGATGCCGGGCCACCGGCTGCCTGAAGGGCCGCCTTTGCGGGGGAGCTCGCTCCCACGAGCAACCCGACCGCGGGTGGCGGAATCCATGCGGGAGCGAGCTTGCTCGCGATCGCGCGGTCGTCGCCCCTTGTCGCTCGATTCGCGGCATCAACCGTGCGGCAACACCGCATCTAGGCGCTCGCGACCCCGCCGGGCAGCGGCCCGGGCCTGGCGCGGGGCGGTACCGCCGAGGTGGTCGCGGCTGGCGGCGGAGCCCTCGAGCGTGAGCACGTCGAAGACATCCGCCTCGATCGAGACAGAGAACCGCTGCAGCTCGGCCAGCGGCAGCTGGGCGAGGTCGCAGTCGCGCGCGATCGCGTGCCGCACCGCCTGGCCGACCACCGCGTGCGCGTCGCGGAACGCGACACCCTTGCGCACCAGGTAGTCGGCGAGGTCGGTCGCGGTGGCGAACCCCTTCTGCGCGCGTTCGGCCATGTTGCCCGGCTTGATCGCGATCGCCGGGATCATGTCGGCGAAGGCCCGCAGGCAGCCGGCGAGCGTATCGACCGTGTCGAACAGCGGTTCCTTGTCCTCCTGGTTGTCCTTGTTGTAGGCAAGCGGCTGGCTCTTCATGAGCGTGAGCAGGCCCACCAGGTGGCCGTTGACGCGCCCGGTCTTGCCGCGCACGAGTTCCGGCACGTCCGGGTTCTTCTTCTGCGGCATGATCGACGAGCCCGTACAGAAGCGCTCCGGGAGATCGATGAAGTCGAACGCCGGCGAAGCCCACAGCACGAGCTCTTCGCTCATGCGCGACAGATGCATCATCGTCGTCGCGCCCCAGTGGCAGAACTCGATCGCGAAATCGCGATCACTCACCGCGTCGAGGGAGTTCTCGGCCGGGCGCTCGAAGCCGAGCAGATCCGCCGTGATCCTGCGATCGACGGGATGGGGCGTGCCCGCGAGCGCCGCCGCGCCCAGGGGCATGACGTTGGTGCGGCGCCGGCAATCGGCGAGGCGCTCGCCGTCGCGCAGCAGCATCTCGAACCAGGCGAGCATGTGGTGACCGAAGGTGACGGGCTGCGCGGTCTGCAAGTGGGTCAAGCCGGGCATGACCGCGTCGGCATGGCGCTCGCCCTGCGCCAGCAGGCCGTCGCACAGGCGGCGCAGTTCGGCGCCGAGGCCATCGATGGCATCGCGCAGGTAGAGGCGCAGGTCGGTCGCAACCTGGTCATTGCGGGAGCGGCCGGTATGGAGCTTCTTGCCCGCCTCGCCGATGCGCTGCGTCAGCGCGTGCTCGATGTGCATGTGCACGTCCTCGAGCCCGTCGCTCCAGGCGAAGCGCCCGGTGTCGATATCGGCCTCGACCCCGTCGAGGCCCTCCAGAATCGCATCGAGCTCGGCGTCGCCGAGCACGCCGACCGCCGCGAGCATGCGCGCGTGCGCCCGCGAGCCCATGATGTCGTGGCGATAGAGCCGGCGGTCGAATGACTGGGACGCCGTGAAGGCCTCGATGAACGCATCCGTGGGCTCGGTGAAACGCCCGCCCCAGGGCCGCTGCCCGCTCGCGTCCTCGCTGGTCATGGATTTCCTCCGTGCGCTGGGCCGGTGTGTGAACGCCGATCGCGGGCGGCGCGGCGCGCAGCCGCGAGGCGGGGTGGCCGAACCGCCGTGAGTGTACTGCCCGCGCGCGGCGGCGTGCCAGCATCCCCGGGGGCCGCTCGCTGCAGCCCGGCGCGCGCGGCTATGATGGCGCCATGAACACGCCCGCTGTGTACAGCCGCCCCTTTCTCCCCGATTTCTGCGAGCAGGGCAACCTCCTGCGCACGATGCTGATCGCGCAGCTGCTGGCGTTCATCCTGGTGGCGGCCACGCCCGGCGGCTGGCTGGACCGGCTGCGCTCGCTGGCGACGATCTCGCTGTTCATCCAGTGGGTCGCCGTGGTCGACATCGCCCTGCTCTGCGGCCTCCAGGGTCGGCTCGCCCGGCTGGACGAGCGGGCGGCGGCCATGCTCGCGTTCCTCTTGCTGCAGAGCGTCACGCTCGGATTCACCGCGATCGCGCATGCGATCGCCCAGGCGATCGCCCTGCCGGTCGGCCTGCTCGATCTGCGCACGCTGTTGGTCGAGAACGGCACCATCAGCGTGATCGTGAGTGCCATCGCGCTACGCTACTTCTACGTCACCGCCCAGTGGCGGCGAGAGGTGGAAGATGCGGCCGAGGCGCGCGTGCAGGCCCTGCAGGCCCGGATCCGGCCGCACTTCCTGTTCAACAGCATGAACACGATCGCCAGCCTGACGCGCTCGGACGCGGCGACCGCCGAGGCCGCCGTCGAGGATCTGTCGGAGCTGTTCCGCGCCAGCCTGGCGCAGAACAGCGTGGTGACGCTGGCCGAGGAGCTCGATCTCGTGGCGAGCTACCTGCGCCTGGAACGGCAAAGGCTCGGCGAGCGCCTCGAGATCGACTGGTCGCTCGACGCGGCGGCGGGCGACGTGGAGCTGCCCGCGCTGACGCTGCAGCCGCTGGTCGAGAATGCCGTCTATCACGGCGTCGAGCAGTGCGCGGCCGGTGGCTGCGTGGGCATCGAGACGCGCCTCGGCGACACGGCGGCCGAGGTGGCGATCACCAATCCGGTGCCGCAGCAGCCGCGCCCGAGCACCGGGCACCGCATCGCCCAGGACAATGTGCGCCAGCGACTCGCGCTCGCGTTCGAGGGCCGCGCGCGCATGGAGGTCGACGCGGCCGAGGGGACGTACCGCGTGAGCCTGAGCATTCCCCGCACCGGGAGACCCGCCTCGTGAAGATACTGGTGGTCGACGACGAAGCCCCTGCCCGCGAGCGCCTGGTGCGCCTCGTCGGCGATCTCGACGACTGGGAAGTCGCAGGGGAAGCCGCCAGCGGGGCCGAGGCGCTGCGCGCGGCCGAGCGCACCGGCGCCGACGTCGTCCTGCTCGACGTGCGCATGCCGGGCATGGACGGTCTCGAGGCCGCGCGACACCTGGCCCATGCGGACCCACCCCCGGCGGTGATCTTCACCACGGCCTACGGCGATCACGCGCTCGAGGCCTTCGAGGCACAGGCGGCCGACTACCTGATGAAGCCGGTGCGCGCCGAGCGCCTGCGCCGCGCCCTCGCCGCCGTTCGGCGCCCGACCCGGGCGCAGCGGGCCGCGGGTCCCGGGGCCGAGCGCCCGCGCGAGCAGATCTGCGCCCGGCTCGGCGGCGAGCTGCAGCTGGTGGCGGTGGAGGACGTGCTCTACTTCCTCGCCGAACACAAATATGTCACCGTCCGGCATCGCCATGGCGAGATCCTGGTCGAGGAGTCGCTGAGATCGCTGGAGGGGGAATTCGAGGGGCGCTTCCTGCGCATCCACCGCAATGCCCTGGTCGCCGTGGTCTGGGTCGCCGGGTTGTGCCGCGGCCCGGACAACCAGACGCGGGTGTGGTTCCGCGAAGGTGATGACACGCTCGAGGTCAGCCGGCGGCACCTGCCCGCCGTGCGCCGACGGCTGAAACAGGGCGGCATCCGTGAGACCCGCTAGGCAGCCATGACCGCAGACCGCATCCGCATCGCCACCCGCAGGAGTCCCCTCGCCTGGTACCAGGCGGAATTCGTCCGGGCCCGCCTGCAGGCGGCCCGCCCCGGCCTCGAGGTCGAGCTCGTGGGCATGAAGACCGAAGGCGACCGCGTGCTCGATCGATCGCTGGCTGCCATCGGCGGCAAGGGGCTGTTCGTCAAGGAGCTTGAGCAGGGCCTGCTCGACGAGCGCGCCGACATCGCCGTGCACTCGATGAAGGACGTGCCCGGGACGTTCCCCGACGGCCTGCACCTGCCCGTGGTTCTCGAGCGCGAGAGTCCGTTCGACGCGTTCGTGTCGCATACGGCCGCCGAGCCCGCGGAGCTCGACGCGGGCGCCGTGGTCGGCACCTGCAGCCAGCGGCGAGCCAGCCAGTTGTTGCACACGCTGCCCGGCTGCCGCATCCGCGAGCTGCGCGGCAACGTCAACACGCGCCTCGGGAAGCTCGACTCGGGCGACTTCGACGCGGTGATCCTCGCGGTGGCAGGCCTGGAGCGCCTCGGCTTCGGCGAGCGCATCCGCCAGGCGCTCGACACGGCGCTCTGCCTGCCGGCGATCGGCCAGGGGGCACTCGGCATCGAGTGCCGGCGCGACGACCCTGCGGTCGAGGATTGCATCGCCGCCCTCGCCCACCGCGATACGGCCGACTGCGTCTTCGCCGAGCGCGCGGTGAGCCATGCGCTGGGCGGCAGCTGCCTGTCGCCGATCGCCGGCTACGCGATCCCCGAGGGCCCGGATACCCTCTACCTGCGCGCGCGGGTCGCCCTGCCGGACGGTACCCAGCTGATCGCCGCCGAGGGCCGCGGCGGGCGCGCCGATCCCGCCGCCCTGGGGCGCACCGTCGCCGAGGACCTGCGCGGGCGGGGCGCCGCGGAACTGCTGGCGGCCGTCGAGGCACACTGAACGTGACGGCGCCGCTGGCGGGCGCGGCCGTGCTGGTCACGCGGCCGGCCGAGCGGGCCGGCGGGCTGATCGCCGCCCTCGAGTCGGCCGGCGCGCAGGCGATCCGCTTCCCCGTCATCTCGATCGAGCCACTCGCCGAGCGCGCGCCGCGCGATGCCGGCCATTACGACGCCGTGCTGTTCGTCAGTCCGGCGGCCGTCGAGCACGCGGGCGACGCCATCGGCCCGGCAACCGGCCCGCTTGTGGGGGCCGTCGGCCCCGGCACGGCGTCGGCGCTGCGCGAGCGCGGCGTCGGCGTGACGATCGAGACCCGGGCCTCGCGCGCCTCCGAAGGCCTGTTGCAGGCGGCGGAGCTGGCGGCCGGGCGCATTGCCGGGTGGCGCGTGCTGATCGTGCGCGGCGAAGGCGGCCGCGCCTACCTGGCCGAGCAGCTCGTGGCACGCGGCGCCACCGTGGATTATGCTGACGTCTACCGGCGCACCCGGCCGCAGGGGCTCGATCCGAGCGCGCCGGCGCGCTGCAGCATCGTGACGCTGACGAGCAACGAGGGCGTTGACAACCTGCTGGCCCTGGTCGACGGCGCTACTCGCCGCGGCCTGATGCGGCGCCCGCTGGCGGTTGCGAGCAACCGCACCGCGGAGCACGCGCGCTCGGTGGGCTTGCGCGGCCCGATCGACGTAGCGGGCGGCGCGGACGACAGCGCCATGCTGCGCGCCGTGCAGCGGCTGCACGACCTTGCCTGACAACCGAGCCGGGACCCGCATGAACGAACAGCGTTCCGACGGCGACAGCGACACGGACGGACCGAGGGCCACCGATCCCGACGAACGCGACAACCACGCCGGAGCGCGGGGCCCGGGTTCGCCGTCGCGCGGGACCGCGCACGACGATCGCCGCGAGGCGGCGGGCGCCGGGGCCCAAGGCAGCGAGGACGGGCCGGGACCCGACGCGCAGGCCGATGGCAGCGGCGGCACGGACGCAGCGGCCGCGGCCGGTGGCGCGCCGCCGGACGAACCGGGTCGGGACATCGATTCCGCCACGGAGGTGGCCAACGCGGACCCGCACGAACAGGACGAGTCCGGTGCGACGGAGGCGGAGCACTCCGAGTCCGCGGCCGGCGAAGGCGGCGCGGGCGGCGATGCGGCCGGGGCGCGCGCGCACGGGCGCGGGCGTGCGCTGCTGGTGACCGCGGCGCTGATCGTGGCACTCGGTGCGGCCGCCGGCGCGGGCTATCTCGGCTTGCGGCTCGAGCGCCTCGAGCGCCGGGTGGCATCGATCCCCGACGCGCGCGCGGCCGCGCTCGAACCACTCGCCGAACGGAATGCGCTCGAGCGCCTCGAGCGACGCGTGGAGCAGCGCCTCCAGGAGGCACTCGAGGCGAAGGCAGAGGAGCTCGCCGCGGCCCGGCAGGAGGGCCTGGCGACGCTGCGCGAGCGTACGGCGACGCTCGAGCAGGGCGTGCGCGAGGTGCGCGGGCTCGCCGCTCGCGACCAGATCGGGTGGCGCCTGGCCGAGATCCGCTACCTGCTGGCGATCGCGCAGCGGCGCCTGTTGATCGCACGCGACACGGGCTCTGCGATCGCCGCGCTCGAATCGGCCGATCGCGCCATCGCCGAGCTGGGCAGCGTCCGCCTGCTGCCGCTGCGCCAGCGCATCGTGGACGACCTCGCGGCCCTGCGCGCGATCGAGCCCGCTGATGTCGAGGGGACGGCCCTGCGTCTGCAGAACCTGCTCGGACGAGTGGATGCGCTGCCGTTGCAACCCGCCGGTGCGGACAGCCGCGAGAGTGCCGAATCGGGCGGCGGCGGTTGGTGGGCCCGGCTGGGCGATCAGCTCGACCGCTTCGTCCGGGTGCGGCGGCGCGACGCCGGGCCCGCGCGGGGACGCCCGGAGCCCGCGGGCGAGCTGCCCGAGACCGATCGCCTGGTGCTGGCGCTCGAGCGTGCCCGCCAGGCAGCGCTGGGACGCAATCCAGGGGCCTACGAGCGCGCACTGGAGGGCGCCGGCGAGGCGCTCGAGGCGGGCTTCGCGCGCGACGCGGATGCCACGCGCCGCTTCCGCGCCGCCCTCGATGAGCTGCGACAGCGTGCCGTCGCAACCGACCTGCCCGCGCTCGACGACACCCTCGCCCTTGCCCGGCGCCTTTCGGCCCGCCTCGAGTCGGAACCGCGACGAACCCCGACGACGGGCGGGGAACCGACCAGCGACGAGCCGGCGAAGCCGAGCGCCACGGGGACGAGCGCCGCGCCGCAGGCCGACGAGGCGGGGACAGCGGACGCCGGCGACGGGTCGCAGGCGGCGCCGCGCGGGGGAGAGTGACCGATGCGCTGGCTGATCCTCGCCGTTGCAATCCTCGCGGCCGCGGTCGGCGCCGCGGTAATGCTCCAGCAGTATCCCGGTTACGTCTACGTCGAGGTGGGGGTCTGGACCGTCGAGACGACGCTGGCGTTCCTGGTCGGTGGGCTGCTCCTCGCCTTCCTGGCGCTCTACGTGCTGCTGCGCCTGGCCGGTTTCGTCCTGCGCACACCGCGCAGCTTTCTCCGCGGCGCCCACGGGCGGCGCACGGAACGTTCGCGGCGCGGACTCACGCGCGGCCTGATCGAGATGGCCGAGGGGCGCTGGCAGCAGGCGGAGAAGATCCTCACGCGCCACGCACCCGATTCGGACACCGCTTTGCTGCACTACCTGGCCGCCGCGCGCGCCGCCCAGCAACTGGGTGCCTACGAGCGCCGCGACGCCTATCTCAAGCAGGCGATCGAGGCCAATCCCGAGGCGGACATCGCGGTCTCGCTGACGCAGGCCGAGCTGCAGATCGCGCACCACCAGACCGAGCATGCACTGGCGACGCTCACGCGCCTGCGCGGGCTTTCGCCCCGCCACAGCTATGTAACGAAACTGCTCGCGCGCCTGTATGCCGACACGGGTGACTGGGAGCGCCTCGCGGACCTCGTGCCGGAGTTGCGCCGGGCCCGGGCGCTGCCCCGGGAGCGGATCGACGAACTCGAGCGCGACGCTGCGCTCGGGCGTCTTGCCGGGCCCGGGCTGGACGCCCCCGCGTTGCGCTCGATCTGGGATTCGCTGTCGCGCCGCATGCGCGAGGACCCGGTGATCGTGCGGCGTTACGGGGAGCGGCTCATCGAGGCGGGTGCCCACGAGGCCGCCGAGAAGCGGGTGCGCCACAGCCTGTCGCGCCAGTGGGACGAGTCGCTGGCGCGCTGCTACGGCCGCATCCAGCATCCGGATGCCGGGCAGCAACTCGCCCATGCGGAGGCCTGGCTGAAGGAGCACGCGCGCAGCCCGATGCTGCTGCTGACCCTCGGGCGGCTCTGCGTGCGCAATCGCCTCTGGGGCAAGGCGCGGCGCAACTTCGAGTCGAGCCTGGAGGCCGGGCCGCGCGCGGAGACCTACTACCAGTTCGCGGCCCTGCTGGACGAGCTCGGCGAGTTCGGCCCCGCGCGCGAACATTATCGCGTCGGCCTGGCGCTCGCGGTCGACGCCGACGCGCACGCTCCCGCGGACAGCCCGGGGCACGCGGCGGAGCGCGCCGCGCCGGCACCGTTGCCGGCGACGCGCTGAGCTCCGCGTCAGCCGGGGTCGATCCCGGCGGCCGCCATGGCCTGCACGGCGTCCGGGGCGTAGTCGAACGAGTCGAAGAACAGGGCGTCGCGGGCCAGGCCGGCTCCGCGGAATGCGCTTCGCCCCGCCTCGATCATCGGCGGTGGCCCCGACATGTAGACCTGGTGCCCGGACAGGTCGGGATAGCGCGCCGTCACCGCCTCGTGCACGAAGCCGGTCACCCCGGTCCAGTCGTCGCCGGGCTCCGGTTCGGATAACACGGGCGTGAATTCGATCTCCGCGTGCGCCTCGGCCCAGGAGCGCGCCAGCTCCGCCAGGTACAGGTCGCGCAGCGCGCGCACCCCCCAGAAGATGTGCAGGGGCCGGCGCTGGCCGGTGGCGATGGCATGCTCGACGATGCTCTTGATCGGTGCGAAGCCCGTGCCGCCGGCCATCAGGATTGCGGGGCAGTCGCTGTGCTCGCGCAGGTAGAAGGAACCGAGCGGGCCCTCGAAGCGCAGCACGGCCCTGGGCTTCATGTCCCCCAGCAGCTGGTCGGAGAAACGTCCCCCCGGCACGCGCCGCACGTGCAGCTCGAGGTCCTCGTCCTGGTGCGGCGGATTCGCCAGCGAGAAGCTGCGACGCCGACCGTCGTTCAGCAGCAGGTCGATGTACTGGCCGGCCAGGAACTGGAGGCGCTCGGCGGCGGGCAGCTTCAGGCGCAGGCACTGGACGTCGTGGTTCAGGTCCGCGACGTCGGCCAGGCGCACGGGCAGCGTGCGCACGACGATGTCGCGCGCCTCCTCGACCTCCTGGACCTCGACCTCGGCGTCGGCGTCGGGCCGCGCCTGGCACAAGATCACCTGCCCGGCCGCGTCGGCCTCCTCGGTGAGCGCCGGCGGGCGCCCGTCCGGGTAGCTGAACGAGCCCGCGCGGACCTCGCCCAGGCACGCCGCGCAGGTACCGTTGCGGCAGCCGTAGGGCAGGGCATACCCTTGGCGCAGCCCCGCGTCGAGCACGCTCTCGTCGGCCTCGACCTCGAGGGCGTGACCCGAGGGGCGGATCGTCACGCGATGACCCATCGTGCGCTTCGTCTCGTGGCGGACGCGAAGTCACCGATTGTGCGGGATGCCGGCGCCGCGCGGAAGGGGGCGCAGCCGGATTGCGGGCAATGGTCAGGCGGGGCGGCTGCGCTTGCTGTTGAGCCAGCGAATGACGGGCTGCCACTGCTCGCGGTCGGTCGCGGTCGCATACGGGGCCAGCTCGAAGATGCCGAGGCCGCGCTCGGCGGCGCGGATGTAGTTCATCGAGTCGCGCAGGGCGGTGAGCACGGGCACGCGCATCTGGCGCAGGAATTGATCGAGCTCGTGGTAGACGTTGGTGTGCTGGCGCGCGCGGTTCTCGATCAGCGCGAATTTCGCCTGTTTCGACTGGATGCGCTTGTTGCGGCGCATCTCGGCGAGGAAATCCATGGCGGCGCGCATGTCGATCGGCGACGGCAGGACCGGAACGATGAAGGTGTCCGCCCGGCGCATGATGTTGCCGAGCTCGGGCCCGTGGACGGCGGCGGGGGCATCGAAGACGGCCAGGTCGGCGCCGCGCGGCAAGCGGGCTCCCTTCGTGGTGGCATCGACGCCGCGGATCGGGGGACGCCCCGGTGAGCGGGCCTCGAGCCAGGCGAGCGCGGCGCCCTGGGCGTCGAGATCGCCGAGGACCACGTCGTAGCCCTGGGTGGCGTAGTGGCTCGCGAGGTTGGTCGCGATGGTGGTCTTGCCCGATCCCCCCTTCGCGTTCAGGACCATGATCTGGCGCATGGCTGCCCCCCGCCCGATGTTTTTTGTTCAATGGCATCTTGGCGCAATTCGCGGCGCATGCCAAGCGCGGGGCCGCTCGTGCGCCCGTCCGATGGTTGTCGCCAGGACGCCAGGAGTGCCAGGGCCCGCGAAGGAATAAAGCGCCTCTCGCGGGGTCGCAGAGGTCGCGACGACAGGCATGGGTCGCTTCGCGCTGGGCTCGGCGCGCTCCGCGCGCGGGCGACAAGCAGAACCCTGCCGCGCCGCCTGGCCTTCTTCGCGCCTTGGCGGGAACCGACCCTGCGCGGCGAGTCCGCAGTGGCGTTACGCCGGTCCCCGCGGGCCATTCAGTCGATGCCGAGCTCGCCCCAGATGGCGTCGACCCGCTCGACGGTCGCGGCGTCCATGCGGATCGGGCGGCCCCACTCGCGGTCGGTCTCGCCCGGCCACTTGTGCGTGGCGTCGATGGCCATCTTGGAGCCCCGCCCCGACACCCGAGAGGCGAAATCGAGGGAGTCGATCGGCGAGTGATCGACGAACGTGGTGGCGCGGCGCGGATCGACGCGCGTGGTGATCGCCCAGGTCACGTCGTTCCAGTCGCGCGCGTCGATGTCGTCGTCCGCAACGACCACGACCTTGGTGTACATGAACGGGCGCAGGCACGACCACACGCCGAGCATCACGCGCTTGGCGTGGGCGGCGTACTGCTTGCGCAGGGTCACGACGGCGAAACGATCGGAACAGCCCGCGGCCGGCAGGTAGAAATCGGTGATCTCCGGGAACTGCTTGCGCAGGATCGGCACGAATACCTCGTTGAGGGCCAGACCCAGCACCGCCGGCTCGTCCGGTGGACGGCCGGTATAGGTCGAGGGGTAGATCGGGTCATCACACATGGTCTCGCGCTCGCTCGGGAACACGGGGAACGTCTCGATCTCGTTGTAGTAGCCGGTGTGGTCGCCGAATGGCCCCTCGGGGGCGCTAGCCGGCGGGTGGATATGGCCCTCGAGCACGATCTCGGCGCGTGCGGGGACCTGGGGGTCGCAACCGATGCGGCCCACGAGCCCGGTCCGGCTGCCCCGCAGCGGCGCGGCAAAGGCGTGCCCGGAGCGGGTGTCGGGCACCGGTGTCACCGCCGCCCGGGTGGTCGCCGGGTCGGCTCCCCGGGCGACCGCGATCGGGAAGGGTGCGCCCGGGCGCTGCGCCTGCCAGTGGCGCAGGTCGAGCGCGCCGCCCGGCTGTGCCAGCCAGCGCATGATCACCCGGTTGCGCCCGATGACCTGCTGGCGATAGCGCCCCATGTTCTGGCGCTCGCGCTCGGGATCGCGCGTGATCACGAGGCCCCAGGGTGATCAGCGGCCCGGCATCGCCGGGCCAGCAGGTCTGCACGGGCGGGCTCGCCAGGTCGACGTCGTCGCCCTCGAGCACGCGCGCCTAGCACGGCGCGCTGGCCACCGTTTTCGGCGCCATGTCGAGCACCTTCTTGGACACCGCCAGGCTCTTCCAGGCCTCGCGCATGCCCCCGGCGCGGATCGGGCGTCTTGAGGAAGGCCAGCAGGCGACCGGTTTCGCGCAATGCCTCCGCATCTTTTGCGCCCCTCCCGCGCGCGACACGCGTGGCTGTACCGAAGAGGTTGCCCAGCACCGGCATGTCGTGGCCCCGGGGCTGCTCGAACAGCAGTGCCGGGCCGCCGCGGCGCAGGGTCCGGTCGCAGATCGCGGCCATCTCGAGATACGGATCCACCGGGTGGCGCACGCGCACGACCTCGCCGGTGCGCTCGAGTCCCGCCATGGAGTCGCGCAGGTCTCGGAACTGCATGCTTCCTCCGGCAGATGGATCCCGCCGCTGCCTGCGGGCAACACGGGGGCCTGGGGTGGCGCGCCGAGCGCGACGCCGGCGCGGTCATCACCCGGCGAACTCGGCGACGACGGGTGCGTGGTCGGATGGGCGGTCGTTGCGCCGCGGCGCGACGTCGATGCGGCAGCCGCGGCACGCGGCGGCAAGGCGCTCGCTCGCGAGCACCAGGTCAATGCGAAGGCCGAGGTCACGGCGGAAGGCGTTGGCGCGATAGTCCCACCACGAGAATGCGCGCGCCGGCTGGTCGAACAATCGAAAGGCATCGCTGAAGCCGAGCTGGGTCAGGCGGGTCAACGCCCGGCGCTCGGCCTCGCTGCAGTGGATCTGCCCGGCCAGTGCCTCGGGGTCGTGGACATCGGCGTCGGCAGGGGCGATGTTGAAATCGCCCAGCAGCAGGAGCCGGTCGTGCCGCTGGCGCTCGCCGGCGAGGTGCTCGCGGGCGGCCTCGAGCCAGCGCAGCTTGTAAGCATACTTGTCGCTGCCGACCTCGGCGCCGTTGGGCACGTAGAGGTTGCACAGCCGCACCCCGTGGACCGTCGCGCCAAGGATGCGGCGCTCGGGGTCGTCGAGCCCGGCGATGTCCGTGACGATGTCCTGTGGGGGCCTGCGCGCGACCAGCGCCACGCCGTTATAGGTCTTCTGCCCGCTGAAGGTGACGTGCCAGCCGGCCTCCTCGAACGCACGCCGCGGGAACTGGTCGTCGGCCAGCTTGGTCTCCTGGATCGCCAGCACGTCCGGCTGCTCCGACGCCAGCCACCCCAGGACCTGGGGCAGGCGCACCTTCAGCGAGTTCACGTTCCACGTCGCGATCTTCATTTTCCTCTTAGGATCAATAAGTCCTGCGCGATTACCGGGCAACGACGACGGCTAGATCACGGATGCACACGGGTGACCCCGGCGACGCGTAGCGCTTGCGAGCGTTGCGCTCAGGGCCCGCCTGTCCCGGACACCTGTCATCGCCGCGAATGCACACCCATGGTCAGGGGCACCGGATCAGCTGCGTGGCGCCGCCGCTGATGCCGGGGCGATCCGCATGCGGCCTTCAAGACGCGGATTGATTCACTCCATTCATGGTGCCCCATGCGAGCGGCCGGCTCGACGATCAGTGGGCCGACGAGCCCAGTGTGTTCACCCGGGTCCATCGGTGGTGCTCGATCTTGGCCCCGGGCTCCCCGGGCTAAGCGACCAGCCCGGTCCGGCGCAGCAGGGCCTCGGGGTCCGGGTCGCGGCCACGAAAGGCGCGGAACGATTCCATCGCGGACCGGGAGCCGCCCTGCTCCAGGAATGCCCGCCGGAACGACTCGCCGGTCGTGGCGTCCATGACGCCGGCTGCCTCGAAAGCGCCGAAGGCATCCGCGGACAGGGCTTCGGCCCACTTGTAGCTGTAGTAACCGGCGGCGTAGCCGCCGGCGAAGATGTGCATGAAGGCGTGCGCGAAGCGGTTCCACTCCGGCGGCGGCAACGGCGAGACCCGTGCGCGCACGTCCTCGAGCAGCGACTGGATCTCCGCCACGGAGGGCCGCTCGAGCTCCATGTGCAACCGGAAATCGAACAGCGAGAACTCGATCTGGCGCATCAGCGCGAGCCCCGCGTGGAAGTGCCGGGTGCGACACAGCCGGTCGAGGAGGTCGTCCGGGAGCGGCGAACCGTCGTCGACGTGGCCGGCCACCCGGTCGAGCGGCTCGCGCTCCCAGCACCAGTGCTCCATCAACTGGCTCGGCAACTCGACCGCGTCCCACTCCACCCCGTTGATACCGGCGAGGCTCGGCACCTCGACCCGGGTCAGCAGGTGGTGGAGGGCGTGGCCGAACTCGTGGAACAGGGTCACGACCTCGTCGTGCGTCAGGAGCGCGGGCGGGTCCTCGCCCGGCGGGGTCAGGTTGCACGTGATGAACGCGAGCGGCGGACGGACGGCTTCGCCCTCGCCCATGCGCGGCAGGCACCCGTCCATCCACGCACCCGCTCGCTTGCCGGGCCGGGCGTAGAGATCCAGGTAGAAGCCGCCGCAGTCGACACCCTCGGCATCGACGAGGCGATAGTAGCCGACGTCCGCGTGCCACGTATCTACGTCGTCGACGCGTTCGCAGCGCACGCCGTAGAGCTGCTCGACGACCGCGAACAGGCCATCGACGACGCGGGGGGCCGGGAACCACGGCCGGAGCTGGTCGTCGCTGACGGCGAAACGCGCCTCTTTCAGCTTGTGTGAGGCGTAGGCCGCGTCCCACGGAGCGAGCGTATCGATGCCGAGATGATCGGCCGCGAACGCCCGCAGTTCGCGCAGTTCCGCGCGCGCGCCTGCGAGCCCGCGCTCCGCCAGGTCGTCGAGGAAGCCGAGGACCTCCGCCGGCTGGCGGACCATCTTCGTGGTGAGCGACAACGCCGCGTAATCGCGGTAGCCGAGCAGCGATGCCTTTTCCCGGCGAAGGGCCACGATGCGCTCCATGAGCGGTCCGTTGTCCGGGTTGCCGGCGTTGGGACCGCGGTCGGAGGCCCGGGTCGTCCACGCCTCGTAGACCGCCCGGCGCAGTTCGCGGTCGTCGGCCGTGGTGAGCACCGCGTGCACCAGCGGGAATTCGAGCGTCAGCAGCCAGCCTGCGTGGCCGTGACGCCGCGCCGCGTCGCGCGCCATCGCCCGGGCGTCGGGGCCGAGGCCGGCGAGCTGCGCCTCGCGCTCGACAAGCCGGGACCAGGCATTGGTGGCGTCCAGGACATTGTCCTGGAAGCGTGCCTGGAGCCGGTCGAGCTCGTCCTCGATCTCGGCGAAACGCGCCCGCTCGGCATCAGGCAGGTCGACCCCGCCGAGCCGGAAGTCCCGCAGGGCATCATCGATCGCCTTGCGACGCGTGGCATCGAGCGCGGCATAGACCGGGCCGTCGGCGAGTTCACGGTAGGCGGCGTACAGGCCGCGGTGCTGCGCCAGTTCCGTGTGGAACCGGCTGATCCAGGGCAGGCAGCGATCATGGACCGAGCGCAGGGCATCGCTGCCGATCACGGCATGGAGGTGGCGCACCGGCGCCCAGACACGGGTGACGCGGTCGAGCTCACGCTCCAGCGGAGCCACGAGGTTGTTCCACGTGAAACCGCCACTGCGTTGCACGAGGGCCTCGACCTGCTGGCGGGCCCCCGTCAGTACCCCCTCGAGCGCCGGCTCGATGTTCTCCGGGGTGAAAGCGCTGAATGGCGGGCGGCCGGTGTAATCCACCAGTGGGTTGACGTGGCTCATCGGCTCGGATCCGGTTCGGCACCGCGCGGCGCTCAGATATCCAGGTTGCTCACCGCCAGCGCATTGCGCTCGATGAAGGCGCGCCGCGGCTCGACGTGGTCGCCCATCAGCGTCGTGAACATCTCGTCCGCGGCCACCGCGTCCTCGATCCGTACCTGCAGCAGGCGCCGGGACTCCGGATCCATGGTGGTCTCCCAGAGCTGGTCCGGATTCATCTCGCCGAGACCCTTGTAACGCTGGAACGTCAGCCCCTTGCGGCCCTGGGCCAGCAGCCAGTCCATGACCTCGCGGAACTCGCTGACGGGACGCTGGTGCTTGCCCCGGCGGATGTAGGCGCCGTCGTGGAGGAGATCTTGAACCCGCCGGGCGAACGCCGCGATCGCCTCGTATTCCGGGGACGCAAAGAACCCGGGGCCGAGCACGTTGCGGTGCTCGTTGCCGTGCACTGAATGACGGACCACAACCGCCACCCCCGCATCCTGGCGCTCGGTGGTGACCGCGTAGCCCGAACGGCCGTGCGCGTTGAGGCGCTGCGACAGCCGCTCGGCCCAATCGGCCATGGCGTCGGTGTCGCGCTGGCCCTCGTGGGTCACCGGCGGCAGGTTGAGCAGCTGATCCAGGAGCAGGCGGTCGAAGCGGCGCTCGAGTCCGTCAAGCATCCGTTCGACCCGGGTGAATTCGCGCGCCAGGGACTCCAGCGCCTCGCCGGCGACGGGCGGCGCTTCCGGATGGACGTACAGCTCGGCCTCGTCGAGCGCGAGCGCGAGCAGGTGCGCGTTGAGTTCATCGTCGTCCTTGACGTAGTGCTCCTGCTTGCCGCGCTTGACCTTGTACAGCGGCGGCTGCGCGATGTAGACGTGACCCCGGCGGATCAGCTCGGGCATCTGCCGATAGAAGAAGGTCAGCAGCAGCGTGCGGATGTGTGAGCCGTCCACGTCCGCGTCCGTCATGATGACGATACGATGGTAGCGCAGTTTGTCCGGGTCGAACTCGTCCTTGCCGACGCCGCAACCCAGCGCCGTGATCAGCGTCGCCACCTCGCTCGAAGCCAGCATGCGGTCGAAGCGGGCCTTCTCGACATTCAGGATCTTGCCCTTGAGCGGCAGGATCGCCTGCGTGCGCCGGTCGCGCCCCTGCTTGGCCGAGCCGCCGGCGGAATCGCCCTCCACAACGAACATCTCCGACAGGGCCGGGTCCTTTTCCTGGCAATCGGCCAGCTTGCCCGGCAGGCCGGCAACGTCCAGCGCGCCCTTGCGCCGGGTCATGTCGCGCGCCTTGCGCGCGGCCTCGCGCGCCCGGGCGGCCTCGACGATCTTCGCGGTAATCGCCTTGGCCTCGTTCGGGCGTTCGAGAAGGAAGGTCGAGAACTGCTCCCCCAGCGTCGATTCGACGACGCCCCGCACCTCCGAGGACACGAGCTTGTCCTTGGTCTGCGACGAGAATTTCGGGTCAGGTACCTTCACCGACAGGACGGCGGTCAGGCCCTCGCGGGCGTCGTCACCGGTCGGCGCGACCTTGGTCTTCTTGAGGATGCCGGCGGCCTCCATGTAGCTGTTGAGGCTTCGCGTCAAGGCGGTGCGAAAGCCCGACAGGTGGGTCCCGCCGTCACGCTGGGGGATGTTGTTCGTGAAGCAGAAAATATTCTCCTGGTACGAGTCGTTCCACTGCATGGCGACCTCGACCTGGATCCCCTGGCACTCGGCGTCGAAGTGGAACACCGTCGGATGGAGCGGCGACTTGTTGCGATTCAGGTGCTCGACGAATGCCCGTATCCCGCCCTGGTACTCGAAAACGTCCTCCTTGCCCGTGCGCTCGTCGGACAGCGCGATCCGCACGCCGGAGTTGAGGAACGACAGCTCGCGCAAGCGGCGGGCGAGAACGTCGTAGTGGAACTCGATGTTGGTGAAGATGCCCGGGTCGGGCTTGAAATGGATCGCGGTGCCCGAGGCGTCGGTTTCACCGATCGCCTCCAGCGGCGCCACCGGCTCGCTGTGATCGAACTCCATGCGGTAGACACGGCCGTCGCGCTGGATGGTCATGCGCAGGACCGCCGATAGCGCGTTCACCACGGACACGCCGACGCCGTGCAGGCCCCCGGATACCTTGTACGAGTTCTGATCGAACTTCCCGCCCGCGTGCAGCACGGTCATAATCACTTCCGCGGCAGAGCGGCCCTCTTCCTGGTGGATGTCGACCGGGATGCCGCGGCCATCGTCCGTGACCGTGATCGACTCGTCCGCGTGAATGGTGACGCGGATCTCGCTGCAATAGCCGCCCAGCGCCTCGTCGATGGCGTTGTCGACCACCTCGAACACCATGTGGTGCAGCCCGGTGCCATCGTCCGTGTCGCCGATGTACATGCCGGGCCGCTTGCGCACGGCATCCAGTCCCTTGAGGACCTTGATCTGGTTGGAGTCGTAAAGCGGCGTATCCGTCATGTCCGATCCCTTCGAGCGAGCTGCACGCGGCCCCTTTGCACCGCCCCCGGGCGGGCGTCGGTGCATCCGCCGGCAACGCGGGTATCAGGTCGCGGCCGGAAGGATCCCCGGCTGGACCGCGATGGTGCCTTCCCTGTCGGTCCACCCGCATGGGATGGCTCCCGGGGATACCGCGCGAACCGCTATTGTAGCACCTCGCGCACGCGTCCCTGTTCCACGTGGAACAGGCAGGGCGAGGCATCGCCCGACCCCGCCAGGCTCTCGCGCTCCAGGGCCGTGACGAAGCACTGGGCGCCGATCGACGTCGCCATCGCGAGGACCCGGCGACGGCGCTCGGCGTCCAGTTCCGCGGGCAGATCATCCAGCAGGAGGACGCAGCTGCCATCGCCGGTTTCGGCGAGCTGACGCGCCTGCGCCAGGCGAATGACGTACACCAGCAGCTTCTGCTGACCGCGCGACACCCGCTGGCGGACATCCCGCCCCCCCATCCGGAAGATCAGGTCCGCCCGGTGCGGCCCGACCGCGGTCACGCGTTGCTCGAGGTCACGCCCGCGCAACCGGGCCAGCGCATCCCCGAGCGCTTCGCCCTCGTTCCAGCCGGGGCGATACACCAGCTCGACTTCGCCCGCGTCCCCGAGCAGCGAGCCCGCCAGCGCCTTGACGCCGGCCTCGAGCGCGACTACGTAGGCGCGGCGCATGGCATCGATCGCCTCGCCCGACTGTGCGAGCTCCGCCTCCCACGGCCGGAGCTCGCCTTCGCGGGCGCGGCAGCGCAACAGCACATTGCGCTGGGACAGGGCCCGGCGGTAGCGCTGCCACACGCCGTGGAAACGGGGTTCCACGTGGAACAGTCCCTGGTCGATCAGGCTCCGCCGCTCGCCCGGTCCGCCTGCCACGAGCTGGTGACTCTCGGGGTGAACGGCAACCACCGGCAGCAGCCGTGCGAGGTCGGCCAACCGCTCGGCGGGTTGCCCGTCGACCCGCATCCGGGCCTGGCCCGTGCCGCCGCGCTCGAGCCCCAGCCGGTGGACCGAACCCCCCGACGCCGCCTGCACTCGACCCACCACCCGCATCGGCCCGTAACCGACGCGCACGAGTCGGCCCGTCCGTGTCGCGGCGAAAGAGCGCCCCGTTGCCAGAACGTGGATGGCCTCGAGGATCGACGTCTTGCCGGCCGCATTGGGGCCGACGAACACGTTCAGGTGGGTCCCCGGCTCGATCGCCAGGGCCTCGAGGATACGCAGGTCGCGCACATCGAGCGCGCTCAGGCGCATGGCGTCGAGCGCATCCCCACGCGCGACCGCGCGAGCAGCACAGCGCCTCGCGCGGTCATCGGCGGCGCTAGAGCCGCATCGGCATGACCACGTGGCGGCACTCCTCGGAGCCGGCGTCGGTGATCAGGCAGCTGCTGTTGGCGTCGTTGAACCGCGCCAGCACGGTTTCGCCCTGGATGCTGCCCAGGATGTCGAGGAGGTAGACCACGTTGAAACCGATCTCGAGATCCCCGCCCGTGTATTCGACCTCGACCTCCTCCTCGGCCTCCTCCTGGTCCGGATTGTGCGTTTGCACCCGCAGCCCGGACTCGCCCAGCGCCAGCCGCACCCCCTTGTATTTCTCGTTGGACAGGATCGAGGTCCGCGCCAGGGCCTGCCGCAGCGTATCGCGATCCGCCCGCATCTCGCAGGCCCCGCCGTCGGGTACCACGCGCGTGTAGTCGGGAAAGCGCCCGTCGATCAGCTTCGAGGTGAAGCGCAGCCCGTCGAACTCGACCTGGATGTGATTCGACCCGAGATGCACGCTGACGCCGTTTTCGGCCTCCGCGTCGAGCAACCGCGCCAGCTCGATGACCCCCTTGCGCGGCACGATGACCTGCTGGCCTTCCCCCGCCGGAAGCGACGCCTCGATCTCGCACATCGACAGCCGGTGGCCGTCGGTCGCCACGGTCCGCAGCCGGTCGCCCGCGAGTTCGAACAACAGCCCGTTGAGGTAATAGCGCACGTCCTGCTGCGCCATCGCGAAGCCGATCCGGTCGATGCCCCGCTTGAGCGCGTCCTGTCCCAACGAGAACTCGACCTGGGCATGGACCTCGTCGATCACCGGGAACTCGGCCGCCGGCAGGGTCGCGAGGGTGAAGCGGCTGCGGCCCGAGCGCACGACGACCCGCTCGCCATCGAGCTCGATCCCGACCATCGCGCCCGCCGGCAGATTCCGGCAGATATCGAGCAGCTTGCGCGCGTTCACGGTCGTCTCGCCCTCGCGCTCGACCTCGATCGACGCCCGCGCCCGGAGCTCGATCTCCAGGTCCGTTGCCGTCAGTTGCAATCCATCGGCACCAGCGCGCAGCAACACGTTCGCCAGCGCCGGCAGTGTCTGACGTCGTTCGACCGCACCGATCACCTGTTGCAGCGGTTTGAGGAGTGCTTCTCGCGCAATCTCGAGTTTCATCGGCCGATCCCTAATAACCGTTGTATAAATAAAACCCTGTTATTATTGCTGGCTTGGCCTCTCGCACGGGAAAAATCCCGCATCCCCAATTGAATCAGAAACTTGAGCCTCCCCGACCCTGTTGGGAACCACGCCCCGCGGCTGTTGCCCGCCTGTGGACGAACTGTGGCCCGAATTGCCATCGGCGCATCCTAGCGCCGTTATTCAGTATTTTTCCACAGGATCTGCACCGCTTTTGTCGTCAACTCGTGAGGATCCGGATCATGTTCGAGTAGTCCTCGTCGATGCGGACGTCGCTCTCGCGCAGCTCCGCGATCTTGCGGCATGCATGCAGCACCGTGGTGTGGTCCCGGCCGCCAAAAGCGTCCCCGATTTCCGGCAGACTATGATTGGTCAGCTCCTTCGCCAGCACCATCGCCACCTGGCGCGGGCGGGCGATGGAGCGGCTGCGACGCTTGGACAGCAGGTCGGAGACCCGGATCTTGTAGTACTCGGCGACCGTCTTCTGGATGTTCTCGATCGTCACGAGCTTGTCCTGCAGCGCGATGAGGTCGCGCAACGCTTCGCGTGCGAAATCGAGCGTGATCGCCCGCCCCGTGAAATGCGCGTTCGCGATCACGCGCCGCAGCGCGCCCTCGAGCTCGCGGACATTCGAGCGTATGCGCTTGGCGATGAAGAATGCCACCTCGTCCGGCAGCGTGATCTGCGCCTGTTCCGCCTTGCGGTGCAGGATCGCGACCCGGGTCTCGAGCTCCGGCGGCTCGATGGCGACCGTCAGGCCCCAGCCGAAGCGCGACTTCAGCCGTTCCTCGAGCCCGTCGACCTCCTTCGGGTAGCGGTCGCAGGTCAGGATCACCTGTTGGTCGCCCTCGAGCAGGGCGTTGAACGTGTGGAAGAACTCCTCCTGGGAGCGCTCCTTGCGCGCAAAGAACTGGATGTCGTCGATCAGCAGGCCGTCGAGGGAGCGGTAGAAGCGCTTGAACTCGTTGATGGCGTTGCGCTGAAGCGCCTTGACCATGTCGGCGACGAAGCGTTCCGAGTGCAGGTAGACGACCCTGGCATCCGCCTTCCTGGCGAGCATGGCGTTGCCGATGGCGTGCATCAGGTGGGTCTTGCCCAGCCCGACTCCGCCGTAGATGAACAGCGGATTGTAGGCGCGCCCCGGGTTGTCACCGACCTGCAGCGACGCCGCGCGGCAGAGCTGATTCGACTTGCCCTCGACAAACGTCTCGAAGGTGAATTCGCGGTTGAGGTTGTGCTCGATCCGCGGCAGACGGCCACCGGAACGTTCCTGCGTGACGGTGGGGGTCGGGTCCTCGGCCGCCGCCGCCGGTTCGGCCACGGGGCTCGCGGCGGGACGCGCCTGGCTGCCGACCTCGAGCACGACGCGCTCGGCGGCTTCCTCCTCGAGGGTGCGCACGATCTCGTCGATGCGGCGGAAGAAGTGCTCGCGGACCCAGTCGAGCACGAAACGGTTGGGCGCATAGAGCTTGAGAACGCCGCTCTGCATCTCCGGCTGCAGCGGGCGGATCCACGTGTTCAGTTGCTGGTCCGACAGCTCCCGCTCGAGTTGCGTCAGGCAACGGTTCCAGGTCGCGGCCAAGGGTCGACTTCCTTCCTGCACGGCGTGTAGCGGATTCCGGCTGGAGACCAGCCCCCGATGCGCCCGCGTCGACCGGACGCGGCCACGCGCTGCCGATCACGCCTGCTGACGCGCGCTCGCCGGGCGGCGGCGCACGCAACCGTAGGCGGCACCCGAGTGGCGCGCCAGTGTACGCCCGATGCACAGGGTGATCCACCGCCCCCGAGGCGTTGACCCCCGGCGGCTCGGGCGCTACGATTCCGCGCTTGTCCGCGCCCTGCAGGCGCCTCCAGAACAGCCGGGAAGCGACATGAAGCGAACGTTCCAGCCCAGCCGGATTCATCGCAAGCGGACCCACGGGTTCCGCGCCCGCATGGCCACCCGCGGGGGCCGTGGCGTGATCAAGTCGCGGCGTGCCAAGGGGCGCCATCGCCTGACGCCGTGAGCGCCGGCGGCGGGCCGTCGGCGAGCCCATGCGGATGGCCGGTTTCGGGCGCCATCAACGGCTGCTGCGACCGGCCGACTTCCGGCTCGTCTTCGACGCCGCGACACGCGCCGGCGATCCGCTCGTGACGGTACTGGCCCGACCCAACGGGCTTGCTCACGCCCGACTCGGTCTGGCGGTCGGTCGTCGCAAGATGGCGCGCGCGAGCCGGCGCAACACCTTCAAACGGGTCGTCCGCGAGAGTTTCCGGGCCCACCAGGATCGCTTGCAGGGTCTCGATATCGTGGTCCTCCCCAAGCCCGCGGCGGCGGCAATCGACCGGTCGAGCCTGCGCGCGAGCATCGATCGCCAGTGGCGCGTCCTCGAGCGCAAGCTGCCCGACCGCTGATCGGGGCCCTCCCAACCCGCAACGCCGGAGCTGGACCACAGAATGGATAATCAGCGGTTGCTTCTCTACGGGGCCCTCGGCCTGCTGCTGCTGCTCGTGTGGCAGACGTGGCAGGTCGATTACGGCCCGGGCTCCGACGCCGCCAGTCCCACCCGCGCCGAACAGTCGGCGGACGGTGAATCGGTCCCCGAAGCGACGCCCGACGCCCCGGATGCCCCGCTGGAGACGGAAGAATCGCAGGCGGCCACCCCCGACGGCGAGGCGGCCGGCACCCCGGGAGACGCCCCGGCGGACATCCTCGCCAGTGGCGAGCGCATCCAGATCGTCACGGACCTGCTGCAGGTCACCATCGACACCCGCGGCGGCGGCATTCGCGAGGCATTCCTGCGCGATTACAAGGCAGAGAGCGGTGGCGAGGAACCGGTCAAGCTGCTCACGGACAGCGGTGGCGAGCTGTTCGTCGCCCAGTCCGGCCTGCAGGCCGGCGACCGGCCCGCGCCCGACCACCGGGCGCCCTACAGCGCCGAGCGCACGGAGTACCGCCTCGGCGAGGGTCAGGACACGCTGACCGTGCCGCTGACGTGGCAGGGCGACGACGTGCGGGTCACCAAGACCTACACGTTCCATCGCGATCGCTACGCGGTCGACGTCGGCTTCCGCGTCGAGAACACCGGCGAGCAAACCTGGGTCGGCCGCCAGTACCGTCAGTTCCAGCGCACCCAGGTGCCCGAGTCCGATCAGCCCACCCTGCTGCCCGCGTTCTTCGGCGCCGCGTACTACAACGACGAGGAAAAGTACGAGCAGCTCGCGCTGTCCGACATCGCCGAAGGGCCCATGAAGAAGACCTTCAAGGGTGGCTGGGCCGCGATGGTCGAGCACTATTTCCTGGCCGCATGGGTGCCGGATCCGGAGCAGGAGAACACGTACTGGACTCGCCGGCTCGGCACGGAAACGCAACCGCGCTACCTGATCGGGTTGTACACGCCGGCGCGCGAGATCGGGGCCGGCCAGGCGGGCGAGTTCTCCAGCCGCGTCTACCTCGGGCCCAAGGAGGTGGACCACCTCAGCAGCGTCGCCCAGAGCCTGACGCTGACGATCGACTACGGCTACCTCGCGTTCCTGTCGGAACCCCTGTTCTGGCTGCTCGACCACATCCACACAGTGGTCGGCAACTGGGGCGTGGCGATCATCCTGCTCACGCTGCTGATCAAGATCGTGTTCTACAAACTGTCCGAGAAGAGCTACCGCTCGATGGCGATGATGCGGAAGCTCCAGCCCAAGATCCAGCAGCTCAAGGAGCGCTACGGCGACGACCGCGAGCGCATGGGCCGGGCGATGATGGACCTCTACAAGAAGGAGAAGATCAATCCGCTCGGCGGTTGCCTGCCCATTCTGGTGCAGATCCCGGTGTTCATCGCGCTCTACTGGATGCTGCTCGGCACCGTGGAGATGCGCCACGCCGACTTCATGCTCTGGATCGACGATCTGTCGGCGCGTGACCCGTTCTACGTGTTGCCGGTGCTCATGGGCCTGTCGATGTGGGGTCAGCAGAAACTCAACCCCGCGCCCGTGGATCCCATGCAGCAGCGCATCTTCACGGCGCTGCCGTTCGTGTTCACGATCTTCTTCATGTTCTTCCCCGCGGGCCTGGTCCTGTACTGGCTGACGAACAACGTGCTTTCGATCGCGCAGCAGTACTACATCACGCGCTATGTCGTTGGTGACGCGAAGCCGGCCGCCGGCAAGGTCGACAAGGCCGACAAGGGCGCCGGGGCGTCGAAGGGCGCAGCAGCGCCAAGGGCCGTCGAGGACCAGTCCGGCGACGGCGATGCCGAGTTCGCCGATGGCGAGGCCGGCGACGACCAGGGCGGCGGCAAGCAGTAGCCGCGGCGGCCCGTGGAGCGCCCGGAGACGATTGCGGCCCCCGTCACCCCGCCCGGGCATGGCGGGGTCGGGATCGTGCGGGTCAGCGGCCCCGACGCCGCGAGCCTCGCCGACGCCATCGCGGGGCGCTGCCCGCCACCGCAGCGGGCCGCACTGCGACGCTTCCGCGACGCGGCCGGCCACACCCTCGATCGAGGCCTGGTGCTGTGGTTCCCGGGCCCGGCTTCCTACACGGGCGAGGACACCCTCGAGCTGCACGGCCACGGCGGCCCGGCGGTGGTCGATGCCGTCCATGCCCGCTGCCTTGAGCTGGGCGCGCGGGCCGCACGTCCCGGCGAGTTCACGGAGCGCGCCTTCCTCAATGGCCGCCTCGACCTGGCGCAGGCAGAGGCCGTCGCGGACCTGATCGAGAGCAGCGACGCCGCGGGTGCCCGCGCGGCCATGCGCTCGCTGGACGGCGCGTTCTCCGATCGGGTGCACGCGCTGGGCGACGAACTCACCGCCCTGCGCGCGTGGATCGAGGCGGCGCTGGATTTTCCCGAGGACGACGTCGACTTCCTCGCCGACAGCGCCCTGCGCGGGCGCCTCGATGCCCTGGACGCCGCGTTCGCCGCGACCCGGGCCGCGGCCGCCGCCGGGCGCCAGCTGGTCGAGGGGCTGACCGTCGTCATCGCGGGGGCCCCGAACGCGGGCAAGTCCAGCCTGCTCAATGCCCTCGCCGGCGTCGACAGCGCCATCGTCACCGCGGTTGCAGGCACGACGCGCGACGTCCTGCGTGAGTCGGTACGCATCGATGGCGTGCCGTTCACGCTGCTGGACACCGCCGGCCTGCGGGCGACCGACGACCCGTTGGAGTCCGAGGGCGTGCGCCGGGCCGAGTCCGCCCTGGCGAGGGCCGACCGCGTTCTGCTGGTGGTCGACAGCGCCGCCCCCGATGGCGAGCGCCCTACCGTGCCGCCGGGCGTGCCCGTCGATGTCGTGCGCAACAAGATCGACCTGTCGGCCGAGCCGGCCGGCGTACGCGACCGCGACGGCGGGCGCGAGCTGCGCGTTTCGGCCACGACGGGGGCCGGCCTCGATGCGCTCCGCGCGCACCTGCACGGGTTACTGGGGACCGGACCCGAGGGCGGGGCTTTCAGTGCCCGCCGGCGTCACCTTGATGCCCTCGAGCGCGCGCACGACGGGCTGCGCGGCGCACGCGCCGAGCTCGAGCGCAGCGGCGCCGGCGAACTCGCCGCGGAGCGGCTGCGCCACGCCCAGATCGAGCTCGGCACGATCACCGGCGAGACCACGACCGAGGACCTCCTGGGCGAGATCTTCAGCCGCTTCTGCATCGGCAAGTAGCGACGACGCGCGCGGCCTCGATCCCGCGTGGGCTCGGGTCCTCGCCAAGGCGCCGGGAGCGCGAAGGCGCGCCAAGTCAACCGAATACGCTTGCAGAATCGCCCAGGGCGCAGAGGTCGGCAGGGGCAGACCGACGATCTTCGCGGTATTCCCTGCGTTCTCCGCGACTCTGCGACCAGCGGGACTTGTTTGCGCTTTCTGCCGCTCCCGGCGCCTTGGCGACAACCCCGGACCCAGCACGAGCAAGGACCATGATTTGCTGGGACCGCCGGCGGCGGTACCATTGGCGGCCATGCAGCATCCCGAGCACTACGACGTCATCGTGATCGGCGGCGGCCACGCCGGCACCGAGGCCGCCCTGGCCGCGGCGCGCACGGGCGCGTCCACGCTGCTGCTCACCCACAGCCTCGACACGATCGGGCAGATGAGCTGCAACCCGGCCATCGGCGGCATCGGCAAGGGCCACCTGGTGCGCGAGATCGATGCACTCGGGGGCGCGATGGCACGGTGCGCCGATCGGGCCGCGATCCACGTGCGCACGCTCAACGCGCGCAAGGGGCCGGCCGTGCAGGCCACCCGGGCCCAGTCGGACCGCGGCCTCTACCGCGAGGCTGTGCGCGCGACGCTCGAGGGACAGTCGAACCTGGCGCTGTTCCAGCAAGGCGTCGACGATCTCGTGGTCGAGGACGGTTGCGTGGTCGGCGTGGTCACCCAGCTCGGGATCGAGATCCGCGCACACAGCGTGGTGCTCACGGTCGGTACCTTCCTCGGCGGGCGCATCCACGTCGGCGACAGCCAGCACAGCGGGGGTCGCGCCGGCGATCCACCGGCGAATGCGCTGGCGCAGCGGTTGCGGGCGCTGGATTTCGAGGTCGGTCGCCTGAAGACGGGCACGCCCCCGCGGATCGACGGCCGCACGGTCGACTTCGACCGGCTCGGGGTGCAGGCGGGCGACGCACCCCCGCCCGTGTTCTCGTTCGTCGGGACACGGGCCGAGCACCCGCGCCAGACGGTGTGCCACGTGGCATACACGACACCCGCCACCCACGACCTGATCCGCGACTCGCTGCACCGCTCGGCGATGTACGGCGGCCACATCGACAGCGAGGGGCCCCGCTACTGCCCGTCGATCGAGGACAAGGTGGTGCGCTTCGCCGACCGCGACCACCACCAGATCTTCGTCGAGCCCGAGGGCCTCGCAACGCCCGAGCTGTATCCGAACGGCATCTCGACGAGCCTGCCGTTCGACGTCCAGCTGGCGCTGGTGCGCTCGATCCCCGGTTTCGAGCGCGCACACGTCACCCGCCCGGGCTACGCCATCGAGTACGACTTCATCGATCCGCGCGGTCTGCACCCGTCGCTGCGGACCCGCCCGCTCGCCGGGCTCTGGTTCGCCGGGCAGATCAACGGCACCACCGGCTACGAGGAGGCGGCCGCCCAGGGGCTGGTTGCGGGGCTGAACGCGGCGCGCGCGGCCGCCGGGCACGCGCCGTGGACACCCGGCCGGGACGAGGCCTACATCGGCGTGCTGATCGACGATCTCGTCACCCGCGGCACACGCGAGCCGTACCGCATGTTCACCAGCCGCGCCGAGTACCGGCTGCAACTGCGCGAGGACAACGCCGACCTGCGCCTCACCCCGGTCGGTCGCGAGCTGGGCCTGGTCGACGACGACCGTTGGCGCCGCTTTGGCGAGCGCACGGCCGCCATCGAGGCGGAGCAGGCGCGCCTGGGCCGGTTGACGGTCCGCCCGGACGCCGCCGCCGGCACGGATCTGGCCGACCGCTGCGGTGTCCATCTGCGCCGCCCCGAGGCAGCGGCCGACCTGTTGCGCCGGCCCGAGATCGACTACGCGGCGCTGACCGCGGCCCCCGGCCTCGGCCCGCCGGTCGCCGATGCGGGCGTGGCCTTCCAGATCGACGTGCAGGCGAAGTACGCCGGTTACGTCGCCCAGCAGCGCGCACAGATCGAGCGCGAGCGGGCGCGCGAGGATGCTCCCCTGCCCGCCGACCTCGACTACGCTGACGTCGCCGGACTGTCGAGCGAGGTCCGCGAGAAGCTGGCGGCCCACCGGCCCGCGACGGTCGGTCAGGCCGGGCGCATCCCCGGCGTGACCCCGGTGGCCGTCTCGCTGCTGCTGGTGCACCTGCGCCGCCGCGGGGAAGGTCTGCGGCGGAGCGCCTGATGACCGCGCCCGAAGAGGGCCTTCGGGCCGGCCTGCAGGCGCTGGGCATCGAGCCGGCCCGTTCCCGCCTGGACGCGCTGCTCGCCTATCGCGACGAGCTGGCCCGCTGGGGCCGTGTGCACAACCTCACCAGCGTGCTCGAGCCCGAACGCATGGTGCCGGTCCACCTGCTCGACAGCCTTGCGCTGCGCCCACTGCTGCGCGGGGATCGCATCGCCGACATCGGCTCGGGCGGCGGGCTGCCCGGCCTGCCGCTGGCGATCGCCGACCCCGGTGTCGCCATGACCCTCGTCGAGCCGCGCTCCAAGCGCGCGCTGTTCCTCGAGCACGTTGTCCGCAAGCTCGCCCTCGGCAATGTTACTGTAGAGCGCATACGCGCGCAGGACCTGCCGTCCGGCCAGCGTTTCGACACCCTGGTCACGCGGGCCTTCGGCACGCTTGGCGACTTCGCGAGCGCAGCGGGCCACCTGATCGCACCCGGGGGCTGCCTGCTGGCCGCCAAGGGCCGTGACCCGTTGGGCGAGATCCCGGACGTGCCCGCGGGCTGGCATGCCGAGACCCTGCCCCTGGTCGTGCCCGGGATCGATGCGGCCCGCCACGCGGTTCGGCTCGAGCGCCTCGCCGGCACCCGGGACCGGGGCGTATGACCGCGCGGCGCGCCCGGCCCCGGGCAGGGGCGCAGCGCCGGATCGCCGCGGCCCGGCCTGCCGCAGGGCCGGGAGCGCCCCGGCATTGCTCGTGGGTCGCAGGCCGACGCGGCGCGCTCCCGTGCGTTCCGCGGGATCCGCATCGGATGCGGCCGCCGGGCGGCCGCCGGGCGTGTCAACAGGCCCCGGGGAGGGAGATCGATGGCCCGCACCATCGCGATAGCCAACCAGAAGGGCGGCGTCGGCAAGACCACCACCGCCGTCAATCTCGCCGCGTCCCTCGGCTCGACGCATCGGCGCGTCCTGCTGGTCGACCTCGATCCCCAGGGCAACGCCACGATGGGCACGGGCCTCGACAAGCGCAACCTCGCGCGCTCGTCGTATCACGTGCTGATGGGCGAGTGCGATGCACGCGACGCCGTGGTCGACATCGAGCAGGTGAAGTACGGGCTCCTGCCCGGCAATGGTGACCTGACCGCCGCCGAGGTCAAGCTCATGGAGAAGCTCGCGCGCGAGCAGCGGCTCAAGCGTGCCCTGGATCCGCTGCGCGACGACTACGACTACATCCTGATCGACTGCCCGCCGGCGTTGAACATCCTGACGCTGAACGCGCTGGTCGCGGCCGACGGCGTCATGATCCCGATGCAGTGCGAGTACTACGCCCTCGAGGGCCTGTCGGCACTGCTCAACACGATCGACGACGTCAAGGACACGGTGAACCCGACACTCGAGATCGAGGGTCTGCTGCGCACAATGTTCGACGGCCGCAACAACCTGGGCGCCGACGTCTCCGCCGAGTTGACCGAGCACTTCGGCGACCGGGTCTACCGCACCATCATTCCGCGCAATGTCCGCCTCGCCGAGGCACCCAGCTACGGTCGACCCGTGATGTACTATGATCGCACCTCGCGGGGCGCGCTCGCCTACCTGGCGCTGGCGGGCGAGTTGCTGCGCAAGGACTCGAAATCGCGCACGCGCGAGAGCGCGGGCGTCGCCTGAGCGCCCGCCCGGGGTGCGGGCCGCGGCCCGCACCAGGCATCACGCATCATCAACGGAACGAGAGCAATGTCCAGGAAGCGCGGTCTGGGACGGGGCTTCAGCGCCCTCGTGGGCGAGGGCCACTCGGTGGAGTCGGTCACCGACGTGAGCGAAGAGGAAAAGCGCAGCTCGCTGCAGATGCTGCCGATCGACCGCGTTCGCCGCGGGCGCTACCAGCCTCGGCGGCACTTCGACCCGGACGCGCTGCAGGAACTGGCGGACTCGCTGTCGGGCCAGGGCATGGTGCAGCCCGTGGTCGTGCGTCCGGTCGACGCGGGCTTCGAGCTGATCGCCGGCGAGCGGCGCTGGCGCGCGGCCCAGATCGCCGGGCTCGAGGAGATCCCGGGCGTCGTGCGCGATCTCGGGGACCAGGCGGCGGCGGCCATCGCGCTGATCGAGAACATCCAGCGCGAGGACCTCAACCCGCTCGAGGAGGCGCGGGCGATCGCGCGCCTGGTCGATGACTTCGAGCTCACGCACCAGCAGGTCGCCGAGGCCGTCGGGCGCTCGCGGGCGTCGGTCAGCAATCTCCTGCGCCTGCAGGAGCTCGACGACGCGGTCAAGGAGTACGTCGAGACCGGCGCGCTCGAGATGGGCCACGCCCGCGCCCTCCTCGGGCTCAAGGGTGATCGCCAGCGGGCGATCGCCCGCCAGGTCGCGGACCGCGGTCTCACGGTCCGGGCCACCGAACAGCTGGTCAAGCGCGAACTCGAGGGCGCGGGCGAGCGCGCCGCGAAGCCTTCGCCCAAGGACGCGGACACCCAGCGCCTGGAACGCGACCTGTCGGAGAAGCTCGGGGCCGCGGTGTCGATCCAGCCGGGTCGCAAGGGCGGCGGCCGCCTGCAGATCGCCTACAACAGCCTCGATGAACTCGAAGGCATACTCGAGCACATCCGCTGACCCGCGGTGGCCGCGTTGACCCGTCGATCGGGCCGTCGCTATACTCCTGCGCCTTGTGCGCGCCCGGAACCGCCGGAGGCACCGTGAGCGCGCCGCCGTCCGCCCGCATCGGCCGCTTCCGCCGGATTCGTCGGTTGCTCGCCGCGCAGGCAGGCGTCGCCGCAGTCGCGGCCGGCATCGCATTCGCGCTCGCGGGTGCCGCGGCCGCAGGGGCGGCCGCGCTCGGCGGGCTGACGTGCCTGCTGCCGGCGGCCTGGTTCGCGTGGCGCGTCTTCGGTGCCGATCCGTCGGATCCGAACGCGATGCTGCGGGCCCTGTACAGGGGGGAAGGTATCAAGCTCGCGGCGATCGCGTTGGCCTTCGCCGCCATCTTCGAGGGCTGGCCACAAGTGCCTCCCGCACCGCTGGTGCTGACCTTCATCGCCGTGCAGACGGTGCACTGGTTCGCACCGTTGCTACTGGAACAGTAAACCGCAACAGAACGGTCCGCTCCCTATGGCAAGTAGCGATCAGCTCAGCTCCCAGGGCTACATCGAGCACCACCTGACGAATCTCACCTGGGGGCAGCATCCGGACGGCTCCTGGGGTTTCGCGCAGAGCGCGGAGCAGGCCGCCGAGATGGGGTTCATGGCGATCCACGTCGATACCCTGCTTTTCTCTGCCGTGACCGGCATCTTTTTCCTCTGGCTTTTTCGTTTCGCGGCGGTGCGCGCGACCACCGCGCGACCGGGCGGGCTGCAGAACTTCATCGAGACGCTGGTGGAGTTCGTCGACAACCAGGTCCGGGATACGTTCCACGGACGCAGCGAGCTGATCGCGCCCCTGGCCCTGACCATTGTCGTCTGGGTCTTCCTGATGAACCTGCTCGACCTCGTGCCGGTGGATTATATTCCCTACATCGCCGAGCACGGCTTCGGGGCCCCGGCATTCCGCATCGTGCCGCCGGCGGACATCAACGCCCCCATGGGGATGGCACTCGGCGTATTCGTGCTCATCCTCTACTACAGCTTCAGGATCAAGGGCGCGCGCGGATTCGCCAAGGAGATGTGCTTTCATCCCTTCGGCAAATGGTTGATGCCCTTCAATATCGTGCTCGAGACAGTCACCCTGCTCGCCAAGATCGTTTCGCTCGGGATGCGACTGTTCGGCAATCTCTATGCCGCCGAGCTCATCTTCGTGCTGATCGCGGCCCTGCTGCCGTTCTGGGCTCAATGGGCGCTGCACCTGCCTTGGGCAATCTTCCACATCCTGGTCGTGCCACTGCAGGCCTTCATTTTCATGGTCCTGACCATCGTCTACCTGTCGATGGCCCACGAGACCGAAGAGCACTGACGCGAGATGCCGTTGCGTCGTTTTGACACCACCCCACGACATCCGGGAGCAAAGTAATGGAAATCGCAGAAGGTCTTCAGATGATTGCCGCGGGCATCATGCTCGGTGCCGCCGGTTTCGGCACCGCGATCGGCTTCGGCATCCTCGGTGGCAAGTTCCTCGAGGGCGCGGCTCGTCAGCCTGAAATGGCCCCGATGCTGCAGGTCAAGATGTTCATTGTCGCCGGCCTGCTCGACGCACTGTCGGTCATCGGCCTTGCGATCGGCCTGTACCTGATCTTCGTGGGTTAGCCGATGCGACACGGTTGCGACGCAGCCGTTGTTGACGCCGAACCACGGGGGACGCAGTCATGAACATCAATCTGACACTGCTGGGTCAGACCATCGGTTTCGCGCTGTTCGTGCTTTTCTGCATGAAGTACGTGTGGCCGCCGCTGCGCGATGCGCTGCACGAACGCCAGAAGAAGATTGCCGACGGCCTCGCCGCGGCGGAGCGGGGCGAACACGAAGAGGAGCTCGCCCGCCAGCGCGCCGACGAGACGCTGCGTGAGGCGAAGGATCAGGCCTCGGAGATCATCGACAACGCCCAGAAGCGCGCCAACGAGATCGTCGAGGAATCCAAGGAGACCGCGCGCAGCGAGGCCGAGCGGATCAAGCAGTCGGCGCAGGCCGAGATCGACCGCGAGGTCACGCAGGCGCGCGAGCAGCTGCGCGGCCAGGTCGTGGCCATTGCCCTGACCGGCGCCGAGAAGGTGCTGGGCAAGGAGGTCGACCACGATACCCACGCCCGCGTGCTCGACGATCTCGTCGAGCAGCTCTGAGGACGCGCGACATGGCCACGACGCAGATCGCCCGCCCCTATGCCGCCGCCGCATTCGAGCTCGCCAGCGCGCGCGGCCAGCGCGCGCAATGGTCGGACATGCTCGCCCTGCTGGCGCACGTGGCGGCGGACGAGCGTGTCGCCCGCGCGCTGCGCGACCCGCGCCTGTCGCGGGCCGAGCGGGCCGACCTCGTGCTCGCGATCGCCGGGGAGCACCTCGACGACGGCGGGCGCAATCTCGTTCGCCTGATGGCCGCGAACGGCCGCCTGCCGGCGTTGCCGCAAGTGGCCCAGCGCTACGCGGCCCTGCGCGCCGACGCCGAGGGGCGCGTCGATGCGTGGGTCACCGCCGCCACCGAACTGGACGAGCAGCAGCGCGAACGCATCAGCGAGTCGCTCAAGAAGCGCCTCGATCGCGAGATCAGTCTGCACTGCGACGTCGACGCGTCGTTGATCGGCGGTGCCGTCATTCGCGCGGGCGACCTCGTGATCGACGGCTCGCTCAAGGGTCGTCTCGATCGCCTGGCGAGCCGCCTCGCCCACTGATCACCGGGAATCCAAGAGGAAACCAATTCCATGCAACTCAACCCGTCCGAAATCAGCGAGCTGATCAAGCAGCGCATCGAGGACTACGATGCGGGCACCGAGGCGCGTACCGAGGGCACCATCGTCAGCGTGCAGGACGGCATCGTCCGCGTGCACGGCCTCGGCGAGGTGATGCAGGGCGAGATGATCGAGTTCCCGCAGGACACGTTCGGCCTCGCGCTGAACCTCGAGCGCGACTCGGTCGGCATCGTCGTGCTGGGCGATTACATTCACCTGTCCGAGGGCGACACCGCCAAGTGCACCGGGCGCATCCTCGAGGTGCCCGTGGGCGAGGCGCTGCTGGGCCGCGTGGTCGGTTCGCTGGGTGCGCCGCTCGACGGCAAGGGCGAGCTCGGCGCGGAGGAGACGGCCCCGATCGAGGTCGTCGCTCCCGGCGTCATCACGCGCCAGTCGGTCGATCAGCCGGTGCAGACGGGACTCAAGGCAATCGACTCGATGGTGCCGATCGGCCGCGGCCAGCGCGAGCTCATCATCGGCGACCGCCAGACCGGCAAGTCGGCGATCGCGATCGACACGATCATCAATCAGAAGGGCACGGGCATCAAGTGCATCTACGTCGCGATCGGCCAGAAGCAGGCAGCGATCGCCGCGACCGTGCGCAAGCTCGAGGAACACGGCGCAATGGAACACACCGTCGTGGTCGCCGCCGGCGCCGCCGAGTCGGCCGCCGCGCAGTACATCTCGGCCTATGGTGGCTGCGCCATGGGCGAGTACTTCCGCGACCGCGGCGAGGATGCGCTGATCGTCTACGACGACCTGTCCAAGCAGGCCTGGGCGTACCGGCAGGTGTCGTTGCTGCTGCGGCGCCCGCCGGGCCGCGAGGCGTATCCGGGCGACGTGTTCTACCTGCACTCGCGCCTGCTGGAGCGCGCGGCGCGGATCAACGCCGAGGAGGTCTCGCGCCGCACCAACGGCGAGATCACCGATAGTACCGGCTCGCTGACGGCGTTGCCGATCATCGAGACGCAGGCGGGCGACGTTTCCGCCTTCGTGCCGACCAACGTGATCTCCATCACCGACGGGCAGATCTATCTCGAGTCGGACCTGTTCAACGCCGGCATCCGGCCGGCCATCAACGCGGGCCTGTCGGTGTCGCGCGTCGGCGGCTCGGCCCAGACGAAGATCATCAAGAAGCTCGGTGGCGGGATCCGCCTCGCGCTCGCGCAGTACCGCGAGCTGCAGGCATTCGCGCAGTTCGCCTCCGACCTCGATGAGCAGACGCGCAAGCAGCTCGAGCGCGGTCAGCGCGTGATGGAGTTGATGAAGCAGCGCCAGTATTCGCCGATGTCGGTGGGCGAGATGGCGTTCTCGCTGTATGCGGCCAACCAGGGCTATCTCGACGAGGTCGAGTTCAAGAAGGTCGTCGACTTCGAGGCGGCCCTGCAGAGCCATGTGAAGTCGAACTACGGCGAGCTGCTCGAAAAGATCAACGCCTCGGGCGACTACAACGACGAGATCGAGGCGGAGATCCGCAAGGCGGTCGAGGACTTCCAGTCCAACGGCGTCTGGTAAACGGAGCCCATCATGGCCGGTGCAAAGGAAATCCGCGGCAAGATCTCGAGTATCCAGAATACTCAGAAGATCACCCGCGCGATGGAAATGGTCGCCGCATCGAAGATGCGCAGGGCCCAGGAGCGCATGAACGCGACTCGTCCCTATGCGGAAAAGATGGTGAACGTGATCGGCCATCTGGCGTTCGCCAGGACCGAGTACCCCCATCCCTACCTGGTGGCGGCGAACTCGGTCGAGCGCGCTGGCTACCTCGTGATCACCACCGATCGGGGTCTCTGCGGCGGCCTCAACGTGAACCTGTTCCGGCGCCTGATCCGTGATTTCCAGGCCAAGCACGAAGCCGGGATCGAGCTGGAAACCGGAGCGATCGGTCGCAAGGGCGCCCAGTTCCTCAAGCGCACCGGCTCGAATGTGGTGGGCCAGGCCGATGGCCTCGGTGACCGGCCGAGTCTCGGCGACGTCATGGGCACGATCAAGGTGATGCTCGAGTCTTACGACGAGGGACGGATCCAGGAGCTGTACCTGGTCTCGAACCGGTTCGTGAACACCATGACCCAGGAGCCGGTCATCCGGCGGTTGCTGCCGCTGGAGAAATCGGAGCCGGCGGAGCGTTCCGACGCCGGGGACGCGCAGCGCGAGCTCGAGGCGCTGCAGCGCAACCACTGGGACTATATCTACGAGCCCGATGCGCGCGAGGTGCTCGACGCCCTGCTCCAGCGCTACGTCGAATCACTCGTGTACCAGGGCGTGGTCGAGAACATCGCCTGCGAGATGGCGGCTCGCATGATCGCCATGAAGAGCGCCTCGGACAATGCCGAGGACCTGATCGACGACCTGCGGCTGCAGTACAACAAGGCGCGCCAGGGCGCGATCACCCAGGAGCTGACCGAGATCGTCTCCGGCGCGGCGGCCGTGTCCGGTTGAACGCGCGCGCATATCCCGTCGCCGGGCCGGGTTCGCGCACAGGCGCCGGGGGCGCGAGGATGCGCCGGCCATGATGGATCGGGCCCGTGCGCGACCGCCGATCGGCCCGCCGCTGCCCGGCCGCTGTACCAGACAGGCTGGACGGGGCGCTTGCCGGGAGACCAGGCGAAGAGCGGTGAGCCAGCGCTGGCGCCCGCGCGTGTCTGTGCGAGCTCCGCGTTCCTCGCGCGTTGGCGAGAACGCGACTGAACAGGTATCTACAAAGATCAAACGTCAGAGGAAACCAACATGAGCTCCGGAACGATCGTCTCCGTCATCGGCGCCGTGATCGACGTCGAGTTCCCGCGCGATGAAGTACCGCATGTGTACGATGCGCTGACCGTCGATGACTGGGGCCTCGTGCTCGAGGTGCAGGCGCAGCTCGGCGATGGCACGGTGCGCTGCATCGCGATGGGCTCGTCCGACGGCCTGCGCCGCGGCATGGGCGTGAGCGCCTCGGGCGGTCCGATCACGGTGCCGGTGGGCGAGAAGACGCTCGGCCGCATCATGGACGTCCTCGGCAAACCGATCGACGAGAAGGGCGAGGTCGGCTCCGAGGAGGACTGGGCGATCCATCGCAAGGCCCCGAGCTACGAGGAGCAGTCCGGCGCGGCCGAGCTGCTCGAGACCGGCATCAAGGTCATCGACCTGCTCTGCCCGTTCGCCAAGGGCGGCAAGGTGGGCCTGTTCGGCGGCGCCGGTGTCGGCAAGACCGTCAACATGATGGAGCTCATCCGCAACATCGCCACCGAGCACGCCGGCTATTCCGTGTTCGCCGGTGTCGGCGAGCGCACCCGCGAGGGCAACGACTTCTACCACGAGATGACGGAGTCCGACGTTCTGGACAAGGTCTCGCTGGTCTACGGGCAGATGAACGAGCCCCCGGGCAACCGCCTGCGAGTGGCGCTGAGCGGCCTGACGATCGCCGAGAAGTTCCGCGAAGAGGGCCGCGACGTACTCATGTTCATCGACAATATCTACCGGTACACGCTCGCCGGCGTCGAGGTCTCGGCGCTCCTCGGGCGCATGCCGTCCGCCGTGGGTTACCAGCCGACGCTGGCCGAGGAGATGGGCATGCTCCAGGAGCGCATCACCTCCACCAAGACCGGCTCGATCACGTCGGTCCAGGCCGTCTATGTCCCGGCGGACGACCTCACGGACCCATCGCCCGCGACGACCTTCGCGCATCTGGATGCCACTGTCGTGCTGGCGCGCTCGATCGCCGAGCAGGGCATCTACCCCGCGGTCGATCCGCTGGACTCGACCAGCCGCCAGCTCGATCCGCTCGTCATCGGTCAGGAGCACTACGACGTCGCGCGCAATGTGCAGATGACGCTGCAGCGCTACAAGGAGCTCAAGGACATCATCGCGATCCTGGGCATGGACGAGCTGTCCGACGAGGACAAGCAGACGGTGAACCGCGCCCGCAAGATCCAGCGATTCCTGTCGCAGCCATTCTTCGTCGCCGAGGTGTTCACCGGCTCGCCCGGGAAGTACTGCTCGCTCAAGGAAACCATCCGCGCGTTCAAGGGCATCGCCGAGGGCGAGTACGACGAGATCCCGGAACAGGCGTTCTACATGGTCGGCACGATCGAGGAAGCGGTCGAGAAGGCCAAGGAACTCCAGTAAGGAGTCGACAGCATGGCCAATACCATCCACATCGACATCGTGAGCGCCGAGGCCGAGCTGTTCTCGGGGCAGGCGACGATGGTGCACGCGCCGGCCGAGCTGGGCGAGGTCGGCATCGCCCCGCGGCACACGCCGCTGGTCAGCCGCCTCGCACCGGGCGACGTGCGCGTGCAGAAGCCCGACGGCGAGGAGGAGATCTTCTACGTCTCCGGTGGCGTGCTCGAGGTGCAGCCGTACGTGGTGACCGTGCTTTCCGACACGGCCCTGCGCGCGCACGATATCGACGAGGCCGCGGCGCGCGAGGCCAAGCGCAGGGCCGAGGAACGCGTGGCGGAGCAGAAGGACGAGTACGATTACGCCCGCGCCCGGTCGGAGCTCGCCGAGGCGGCAGCCCAGCTCCAGACCGTGGAGAAACTCCGGCGCCGGCGCGGCACCTGAGCCGCCGAGCGGGCGTCCGCCGAGTCGGCCGCGCTGCGCCGCGCGGGCCGGAGGCGATTCCGAGAGGCATGCCCGGATGGGTCTGAACGTCATCGTGCTGGCGGCCGGCGAGGGCCGCCGGATGTGCTCGCGCAAGCCCAAGGTGCTGGCGGATCTGGCCGGGCGCAGCCTGCTCGCGCATGCCCTCGGGCGCGCGGCGCTGCTGGGCGCCGAGCGCATCCGCGTGGTCGTCGGCCACGGCGCGGATGCGGTGCGCGCCGCCCTGCCGGACTCCGTCGAGACCGTGCTGCAACCGGAGCAGCGTGGCACGGGCGACGCCGTCGCCAGTGCCCTCGGCGGGCTCAACGCCAACGACACCACGCTCGTGCTCTATGGTGACGTCCCGCTGGTGCAGCGCACCACGCTGGAGGCCCTGATCGACGCGGCGCGGCGCTCGGATCTCGCCGTGCTCAGCGTCGATCTCGCCGATGCCAGCGGCTATGGCCGGATCGTGCGTGATGCCGCCGGCGGCGTGAGCCGCATCGTCGAGGAACGCGACGCCACGCCCGCCGAGCTCGCCCTCACCGAGGTCAACACGGGCCTGCTCGCGATGCGCACCGGCCCCCTGGCGCGTCACGTCGCGGCCCTGGACCGCGACAATGCCCAGGGCGAGTACTACCTCACCGATGTCATCGCCCGCGTCAGCGCGACGGGCGGGACCGTCGCAAGCATCCAGCCCGAGCACGAGTGGGAGGTCCGCGGGGTCAACACCCGCGCGCAGCTGGCCGCACTCGAGCGCGCGTGGCAGCGCCACGTGGCCGACGGCCTCATGGCCGCGGGCGTGTCGCTGCGTGATCCCGAGCGCATCGACGTGCGCGGTACGCTGCAGGCGGGTCCCGATTGCCTGATCGACGTCGGCTGCGTGTTCGAGGGCGACGTGCGCCTCGGGGGCGGCGTGACCGTCGGCGCACACTGCGTGCTGCGTGACACGAGCGTGGCCGACGATGCGGTCATCGAGCCCCACACCGTGATCGACCAGAGCGAGCTCGCGGCCGCCTGCGCCGTGGGACCGTTCGCTCGATTGCGCCCGGGTACCCGCTTGGGCGAGCGCGCCAGGATCGGCAACTTCGTCGAGACCAAGAAGGCCGAGCTGGGCGCGGGGGCCAAGGTCAACCACCTCTCCTACGTCGGCGACACGGCGGTGGGCGCGAAGGCCAACGTCGGGGCCGGGGTGATCACCTGCAACTACGACGGGCATCGCAAGTACTGCACGGTCATCGGCGCGGACGCATTCGTCGGCTCGGACTGCCAACTCATCGCGCCGGTCACGGTCGGCCAGGGGGCGACCGTCGGCGCCGGGACGACCCTCACGAGCGACGCCCCGCCGGGCAAGCTGACCGTGGGCCGTGCCCGCCAGCGCACGATCGAGGGCTGGACGCGGCCGGCCGACCGCGATCCGGGCGACGGTGAGTGACCCCCGCGGGCGACGGCGGCGCCCGGGGGCACGGCATCGCACCGCATCGGATCGGCCATGAGAGCATGCGACCGGCAGCCCCGGGAGAGAGGAAGACATGTGCGGAATCGTCGGTGCGGTCGCCGAGCGCGACGTGACCCCCCTGCTGCTCGAGGGCCTGCGGCGCCTCGAGTACCGCGGCTACGACTCGGCGGGGCTCGCCGTGCTCGAGGACGACGGGGCCCTAGTGCGTCGCCGTGCCGTCGGTCGCGTCGAGGCCCTCGAAGCGGCGCTCGAGCAACAGCCCGTGCGCGGTCACGCCGGGGTGGCCCACACGCGCTGGGCCACGCACGGGGTTCCGCACGAGCGCAACGCCCACCCGCACCTCTCCGGTGCCGACCTGGCCCTGGTGCACAACGGCATCATCGAGAACCACGCGACGCTGCGCCGCGCGCTCGAGGGCGCCGGCTACGATTTCACCTCGGACACCGACACCGAGGTCGTTGCTCACCGTATCCACGAGCAGGCGGCGCTGGGTGACGGCGACCTCCTGGCGGCCGTGCAGGCAACGGTGGCCGAGCTCGAGGGCGCCTACGCCCTCTGCGCGGTGAGCGCGCTCGACCCGGAACGCCTGGTGGCGGCGCGCAAGGGGTGCCCGGTCGTCATCGGCCTCGGCATCGGCGAGAACTTCGTGGCCTCCGACGTCGCCGCGCTGCTGCCCGTCACGCGCCGCTTCATCTTCCTCGAGGAAGGCGACGTGGCCGACGTCGGCCGCCACGACGTCACGATCCGCGATGCGCACAACGCCATCGTCGTGCGCCCGGAGCACGCCTCCGAACTGACCGCGGAGGCGATCGAGCGCGGCGACTTCCGCCACTTCATGCTCAAGGAGATCCACGAGCAGCCCCGCGCGATCGGCGACACGCTGGAGGAGCGCATCGCCAGTGGGCGGGTCCTCGACGCCGCCTTCGGCTACCGGGCCACCGAGCTCTTGCCCGGCGTCGCCGGCGTCCACATCGTCGCCTGCGGCACCAGCTTCCACGCGGCGTCCGTCGCCCGCTACACCATCGAGCGCGCCGCACGCCTGCCCGTGAACGTCGAGATCGCCAGCGAGTACCGCTACCGCGAGCCCGTCGTGCCGCCCTCGACCCTGTTCGTCGCCATCTCCCAGTCGGGCGAGACCGCGGACACGCTGGCCGCGCTGCGCGAGGCGGGGCGCCTCGGCTATGCCGCGACCCTCGCGATCTGCAACGCCCCCGAGTCCTCGCTCGCCCGCGAGGCCGACCTCGTCGTGATGACGCGAGCCGGCCCTGAGATCGGCGTCGCCTCGACCAAGGCGTTCACCACCCAGCTGACCGCCCTGGCGATGCTCGCGCTCGTGCTCGCCCGCCACCATCGCGCCGACGCCGCCGAGGCCGCCGCCGTCGCCCACCTCGCGGCGCTGCCGGCGGGGATCGAGCGCGTCCTGGAGCTCAGCGACGAGATCGCCGCACTCGCGGAACTGTTCGTCGACAAGCGCCACGCCCTCTTCCTCGGCCGCGGTGTCCACTACCCGATCGCGATGGAGGGCGCGCTCAAGCTCAAGGAGATCTCCTACATCCACGCCGAGGCCTACGCCGCCGGCGAGCTCAAGCATGGACCGCTCGCGCTCGTCGACGAGGACATGCCCGTGGTCGCGATCGCGCCCAACGACGCGCTCGTCGAGAAGCTCGCCTCGAACCTGCAGGAGGTAAGCGCGCGCGGTGGGCGCCTGATCGTCTTCGCGGGCGACGACGTCAACGTCCCGCTCCGGGATGCCACGCGCGTGATCCGCGTCCCGGGCGGCAGCGGCGAGCTCACCGACCCGGCCCTGTACACCGTGCCGCTGCAGTTGCTCGCCTATCACGTCGCCGTGCTCAAGGGCACGGACGTGGACAAGCCGCGCAACCTGGCAAAGTCGGTGACGGTCGAATAGGTTGTCGCGGACCGGCGTCCACGCGCCGTGCAAAGCTCTTGCCCTGCCGGTGCGCGTGCGCCCGCCAGCAACACTGTCCGCGTCGGCCCCGAACGCGGCTGTCGGGGTGGCCGCTGGCGCCTGGGTCGTGTCTTCCCGGTCCCGGGGTCAACCCAACGCCGTTCGGGATTGTGCCAATGGAGTCGGGATCCGCTCGCCTCAGCGGCGAGCGGGCCCATTTCCTTGCGTGAACGAAGTCGCCAGAGAAGCCCGGCCGGGCGACCTCGCCCCGGCCCTGGCGCGGGTTCAGTGACGCCGCGGCTGCGAGCCGCGCCCGGACCCGCGATGCCGTCCCGTCGGTCGAAGGGACGCCCCTGTACTGACGAGTGCATGGGCGCATCCCCGCGGCCCATCCGCCGCTGGTTGCGTCGGCCAGGGACCGCCGCCCGCGCCCCGGCAGCGGGGCGCGTCCTTGCCCCTTGCCCGTCGCGCTGGCGCGCCCGTTCGCTCCCGGCGAACGAGTCGGCGACGTCGATGGGGGGAGACCCGTCACTCGCTACGCGGTGCAGGTGGATCGCGCCGGGGTCTGATCGTGGCGGGTTTCCGCCGGTGATCGCCCTTTGCTCGATCGCCGGCCTGCGTCGAGTGCCGCCGAGATGGCCGGTAGGCCGGCCTTGCCCGGCGCGCACCGTGGCCCGGTCTCGCACCTAGGGATCCGCGCCGGGCAACGCCGGCGGGACCCATGCCCGACGGGCCCGCAGCGCGCAATGCTTCCTCGACTCCGCGCGCCCCGACAAGCAGCGCGGGAAGCCGGCCCGGGGCCCGGACACACACAATCGCCATCGCTTCAGCGATCGACGCCGCCGCAGCCGAACCCGGCCTCCCACCCGCGCCCCGCGCAGGCCGGGCCAGCCCGGGCCAGCCCGGGCGTGCCTCCTTGCCTGCTTTCTGGCACGAGCAAGAAAGCAGGTCGGCCGCTGACCGGCGGGCGGACCCCGGCCCCGCGTCCATCGAACCCGGGAGATCCGTCGACTCCACCCGATGAGAGGCAGGGACACCGGTCCCGAACGACCGGGCGCGGCCCCGGATCGATCCCGCCACACCCATGACAGTGACGCCGCCATCCCGTAATGCGGCATCCATCCCTCACCGCTGCAACCGCGCCTCGACCTCCCGTCGCAGCTCCCGTGACCCGAGACCCTCGACGAGCGCCAACGCAAAATCCATCGCCGTGCCGGGGCCGCGCGAGGTCACGACGTGGCCGTCGGACTCCACGGGCGCCTCCGTGCTCTCGACGTCGAACGCCTCGAGGGCGCCCGGGAACGCGGTCGCGCGGCGCCCCTCGAGGTGGCCGTGCGCGGCGAGCACCGATGGCGCGGCGCAGATCGCGCCGGTCCACCGATCGGCGTCCCGGTGACGCCGGAGCATCGCCGCCAGGCGCGCGTCCGCGCGCAGCCGATCCGCGCCCGCGGCGCCGCCGGGCAGCACGATGAGGTCGAAGGCCGCATTCTCCACCGACGCCAGATCCGTGTCCGGCTGCAGTACGACACCGCGGCTGCAGGTGACGGCGCCGGGCCCGAGCCCGGCCACCGTCACGTCGAACGCCGCCCGGCGCAGCACGTCGGTCAGGGTGACGGCCTCGAGCTCTTCCGAGCCCTCGGCGAGCGGGACGAGTACGCTTGCCATGGACGGCCTCCCCGGGCGTTGCTGCCGCAACGCTCGACATACGTTTGCAGATCCACCCGATCGACATCGTCCGCCCGCGGCAGCAGGCGTTCAAGGATGCGCAGCGTCTCGGCGCGGGGGTGGGCGATGGCAAGCGCGCAGCCGCGGCGGCGCGCGCGTGCGAGCCAGTCGCGGACAGCGGCGCCAATGGCGCCGGGATCGCGCGTGTGATCGAGGAACACGTGGCGCCGGGCCACCGGGATGCCCGCTGAACGCGCGGCGGCCTCCGCCTGTGTGGCGGCGGTCGTGCGGGAGTCGATGAACAGCAATCGTCGGTCGCGCGCCGCCAGGACCTCCATGACCGCTGTCATCGCTGCCCGGTCGGCAGTCAGCGCGCTGCCCTGATGGTTGTTGACCCCGATCGCGCCGGGCACGGCGTCGAGTGCCCCGCTGACCGCCAGGCGCATGTGGAGTCGCGTCATCCCGGCGTGGAGCGCGCCAGTTTCCATCGCCTCGGAAGAACCGGCCATGGGCAGGTGGACCAGGAGGTCGGTCCCGGCGCGCCGGGCCGCGCGGGCGATGCGCGCGGTGTGCGGCGCCCGGGGCAGCACGGCGACGGCGACCGGGGGCGCCAGGGCAAGCGCGCGGCGGGCCGAGGCCCGGTCGTAGCCCAGGTCGTCGATGATCAGGGCGACGGTCGGGGGTACCGGCGCCGCCCGGGCCTGTGCACACGCGAGACCGATGCCGAGCACGGCGGCGATGGCGACTGCCCGGCACATGCCCCGCCGGCCGGACGCCGACCGCCCCGCCACCGCTGCGCTACTTCGACTCGAAGATGCTCAGCGCCTTGAGCACGTTCAGGCCGATATACAGCTCGTAGTCCTCGGTCGCCAGCTCGGGCTTCGCCTCGTCGCCCGCCTGAGCGTCCTTGCCCTGGTCACCGTTCGGGTTGGCGAGGTGCTTCGACAGGTCGGCCTCGGTCAGCGGCCCCGCGCCGCTTTCTTCGAGCGCGGTGAGCTTGAATTTCCCGGTGGCGATGTCGGGCTCGATGCCCTCGGCCTGGATCGAGCGGCCGTCCGGCGTGTAATAGCGCGCGGTGGTCAGCTTCAGGGCGCCGCCGTTCGACAGGTCCTGGATCGTCTGCACGGAGCCCTTGCCGAAGGTCTGCTTGCCGACGACGAGGCCGCGCTCATGATCCTGCAGCGCGCCCGCGACGATTTCCGAGGCGGACGCCGAGCCCTCGTTGACGAGCACGACGACGGGCGCGCCATCGAGGGCGTCACCGGCCTGGGCGCTGTAGCGCAGCTTGGAATCCTTGACGCGCCCCTCCGTGTAGACGATCAGGCCGTTCTCGAGGAAGGTATCGGAAACGCTCACCGCCGCCGACAGCACGCCACCGGGGTTGTTGCGCAGGTCGAGCACGAGTCCGCGCAGGCCGTCTCCGGCCTCGGAGCCCAGCCTGCGCAGGGCGTCGTCGATCGCCGCCTGCGTGTTCGACTGGAAGTGCGAGACCCGCAGGTAGCCGTAGCCTGGCTCCAGCATGCGCGAATCGACGCTGGTCACCTCGATCGTGTCGCGCGTGATGGACACGGAAACCGGCTTGTCGCGGCCCTCGCGCACGATGGTGAGCTGGATGTCGGTGCCGGGCTTGCCGCGCATCTTCTGCACCGCGTCGTTCAGGCTCATCCCCTTCACGGGCTTGTCGTCGAGGCGCACGATCAGGTCCCCGGACTGGACGCCCGCACGCTGCGCGGGCGTGCCGTCGATGGGTGCGACGACCTTGACGAAGCCGTCCTCCATCGTGACCTCGATGCCGAGGCCGCCGAACTCGCCCTGCGTCCCGATCTGCAGTTCCTTGAAGGCCTGCTTGTCGAGATAGCTCGAATGCGGATCGAGGCCGTTGAGCATGCCCTGGATCGCGTACTCCAGGAGCTTCTGATCGTCGACCTTCTCGACGTAGTCGTCCTTGATCCGGGTGTAAACGTCCGTGAACGTCCGCAGCTGCTCGAGCGGCAACTGCTCCGTGGGCGACGCCTGCTCTTCCTCGGCCAGCACGGCGTGTCCGAGGGTCAGGGTGACACCGATGACGGCGCCGACGAGGACGAGCAGCGCGTTGCGGGTTCGTGTGGCCATGCAGGACTCTCCGGATGCACCGGTCAGGAAAGTATCGACAAGACGATGCTAACACGCGAGTTCGGAGCAGAATGCCATCGGGATGTGCCTGATGGTTGCATGCGCGCGCTGCGTCAGCGCGCCGCGAGCCACTCCAGGGGGTCGGTCGGCTGGCCGTTGCGGCGGATCTCGAAATACAGCCCTGCCTCGCGCCGGCCGCCGGTCGCCCCCACGCGCGCGATGGTGTCGCCGGGCGCCACCCACTCGCCGGTCGAGCGCAGCAGGCGCCGGTTGTAACCATAGAGGCTGAGATAGCCGTCGAGGTGGTCGACGATCAGCAGCTGACCGAAGCCCTCGAGCCAGTCGGCGAAGACGACGCGGCCGTGGTAGACCGCCTTGACCGCCGTGCCCGGCTCCGCGTCGATCACGAGCCCGCGCCAGCGCATGCGCCCGCCGGAACGGGCCTGGCCGAAGCGGGATCGCAGCGCCCCTTTCACTGGCCAGCGGAGCCGGTCCGCCTGGCTCGCGAACGGCTGTTCTTCGAGCGGCGCCGCGGGGATGTCGCCGAGCACGTCGTCGAGCTGCCGCAGCAGGTCCTCGAGGCGATCCCGGCTGGCGCGCAGGCGCTCCAGCTCGTCGCCGCGCTCGGCGATCGCTGCGCGCAGGTCGCGCAACACCTCCTTGCGCTGCGCGCGCGCATCCTCCAGCCGGGTGCGCTGCGCGGCCAGCTCGCTGCGCGTCGCGGCGAGCGACGTCCGCGTCTCGCGGGTCTGGCGCGTCACGCGGGCCAACTCCGCCATCAACGACCGGGCTCGCTCGATCGCCTCCAGGCGGGCGCGATTGAAATACCCGTAATAGCCGAGCGCACGCGCCAGGCTGGCGGGCTCGTCCTGGCGCAGCAGCAGGCGCAGCGCCGGCTGGCGCCCGAAACGGTAGGCCGCCCGGATCTGTGCGGCGAGTGTCTCGCGGTGGCTCGCGAGCTCGGCCTCGAGTGCCCGGCGGCGGCCCTCGAGTGTGGCCAGGCGTTCGCGCGCCCGGCGCAGCTTGTCATCGAGCTGCGTGATCCGCCCCGCGATCGAGCCGATCCGCTGCTCCAGTTCGGCAAGCTCCGCGCTGGTGCGGTCGCGCTGCCGGCGCTCCTTCCTGAGTCGGGCCCGGACCGTGTCGATCCGTTCGCGCAGTTCCTGGAGCCGCGCGCGCGTCTCGGCCTCGTCGGCAGCGGCAGCGGTGGCCGGAGCGCCCGCGCCGGCCAGCACGAGCAGGGTGACCAGCACGAGCCCGCACGGCGCGCGGGCTCTGGAAGCGATGGCGCGCAGCGCGACGGCCAGGGGCGACGCAGGGCGGCTTGGGCGGCGGGCATGCATGGCGCGCATTGTAGGCGACCCCGCCCCGCCCGGCGCTACCGCCGGGCGCGGGTTTCGCCCGCAGCGGGCCCGCGCGTATACTGCCGCGCGATCAAGCGGGTGGGCACGCTTGCCTGCGATCCCCTCGAAGCCTGCGAGTCTCCATGGAACGCATCCCCGAATTCATCGGCAATCATCCGCTGCTGTTCGCGGGGCTCGCCGCCGTGATCGCGATGATCATCGTCGTCGAGGTCCAGCGGGCGCGGCGCGTGGGCAAGCCCATCTCCCCGGCGCGTGCCACGCGGCTGAACAACAGCGAGGACGCGGTGTTCATCGACGTCCGGGCGCACAAGGACTACGAGCAGTCGCACCTTCCCGGGGCCCGCAATGTGCCGGCGAGCGACGTCGAGAGCCATCTCAAGCAGATCGAGAAGCTGCGGGACGGGCCCGTGATCCTGTACGACGAGGGGGGGATGGACGCCGAGCGGGAGGCCAAGGTGCTCGCACGCAACGGCTTCACTCAGCTCTACGTCATCGAGGGCGGGCTCCCCGCCTGGCGCAAGGCCGAGCTGCCGACCGAGTCGGGCGCGGCGACGCGCAAGGCGGGTGGCCAGGGCAAGCAGGGCCAGGGCAAGCAGGGCCA
>CAZVFN010000002.1:0-7789 GCA_964626335.1 uncultured Ectothiorhodospiraceae bacterium | reverse complement strand
GGCAAGCAGGGCCAGGGCAAGCAGGGCCAGGGCAAGCAGGGCGGGCAGGGCAAGCCGCGCAAGAGCGGCAAGGCGAAGACCTGAGCCCCGCAGCGACCACCCAGTCCGGCCGCCCGCGAGGGCGTCGCACCGAAGAGGCGGAATCATGAGCGATGAACAGCAGTCGGCACAGGACGGCGACGGGGCGGCGGCGGACGCCGGTGGCCGGCGGTTCCGGGTGCAGAAGGTCTATCTCAAGGACGTCTCCTTCGAGTCGCCGGCCGCCCCCGGCATCTTCTCCGCCGACAGCGACTGGCAACCGAGCATCAATTTCCAGCTCAACACGGAGCACAGCCAGGTCGGCGATACGCTCTACGAGGTCGTGCTCGGCGTGACGGTGACGGCTACCCACGGCGAGCGCACGGTCTTCCTGGTCGAGCTCAAGCAGGCCGGGCTGTTCGACGTGTCCGGCTTCGACGACGACGGCTTCTACCATGTGCTCGGCAGCTATTGCCCGGGCATCCTCTATCCCTATGTCCGGGCCGCCGTGGCCGATCTCGTCCAGAAGGGCGGGTTGCCGCAGGTGATCCTGCAGCCGGTCAACTTCGACGCGGTCTTCGCCCAGGAGCGCGCGCGCCAGCAGCAGGCGGCCGCGGACGGCGGGGTCGCGCACTGACCGGGCCGCGTTGCCCGGCGGTGGCCGATCCAATGAGCACCGCAGGCACGACGAGCCGCATCACGGTCCTCGGTGCCGGTGCCTGGGGAACGGCCCTGGCGGCGGTGCTCGCACGCAACGGGATCGCGGTCACCCTCTGGGCGCGCGATCCGGACCAGGTCGCGGACATCCGCGCACGCGGCGAAAACCGGCGCTACCTGCCCGGGACCGCCCTGCCGGGCGGCATCGATGCGACCGCCGATCTGGCAGCCGCCATCCGCGGCGTCGACGCCCTGCTGTTCGCGACGCCGAGTCACACCTTCCGCGAGACGCTGCGGGCGGTGGGCGCGCACGCGCCGACGCTGCCGCCGTTCCTGTGGGCCTGCAAGGGCCTCGAGCCGGACACGCATGCCCTGATGCACGAGGTCGTCGCCGCGGAATGCGCGGCCCCGCCCGCGCACGGCCTCGTTTCCGGCCCCAGCTTCGCGCGCGAGGTCGCCGCCGGCTTGCCGACGGCACTCACGCTCGCGAGCACCGACGCGGCGTTCGCCGCGCGCGCGGTCCAATGGTTCCACGGCGCGGGCATGCGCGCGTACTCGAATCCCGACGTGATCGGCGTGGAGCTCGGCGGCGCCCTCAAGAACGTCCTGGCGATCGCCTGCGGTGCGGCCGACGGCCTCGGCTTCGGCGCCAATGCGCGGGCCGCGGTCATCACCCGCGGCCTCGCCGAGCTCATGCGCCTGGGCGAGGCCATGGGGGCCGTGCAGGAGACATTCATGGGCCTTGCGGGGTTGGGCGACCTGGTGCTGACCTGTACCGACGATCAGTCGCGCAATCGGCGCCTCGGGCTCGCCCTCGCGCGCGACGTCGACGTCGATGCGGCCTGCCGCGAGATCGGCCAGGCCGTCGAGGGCCTGCGCACGGCCGGCGCGGCGCGTGCCCTGGCGCGGCGCCACGGCATCGACATGCCGATCGTCGACCAGGTCCATGCCGTGCTCCACGCGGGTCGCGAGCCCGCAACCGCGGTGCAGGCACTGCTCGTGCGTGAACCCAAGCAGGAGGTGCCCCATTCGTCCGAGTGATTCGATTGCCGTTGCACGCGTTCGTTGGTCAAACGGCCGGCGCCGCGCCGGCAAAGCCCGCCTGCCGCCACGCCTCGTATACGACCACCGCGACCGAGTTGGCAAGGTTCATGCTGCGAGAGCCTGCGACCATCGGAATGCGCAGTTGGTGTTGCAGCGGTACGCGGGCGAGCGTGTCGGCGGACAGTCCGCGCGTCTCGGGGCCGAACAGCAGGGCATCGCCGGGGGCGTAAGCGATGTCGGTGTGGGGCGTGATCCCGTGGCGCGTGAGCGCCAGCAGCCGCTGCGGCGCAACGGCAGCGAGGCAGTCGTCGAGCTCGGTGTGTTCGTGCACGCGGGCGAATTCCGCGTAGTCCAGCCCGGCACGGCGCAGGCGGCGGTCGTCGAGCTCGAAACCGAGCGGATGGACGAAGTGGAGCGCGGCGCCGGTATTCGCGCACAACCGGATGATGTTGCCGGAGTTTGGCGGGATTTCAGGCTGCAGTAACAGAATATCCGGTAACTTCATGATTTGACTCGCGCTTCGTTTTGAGGCATACGGGCCCATTCCGAGAGCCCATTCACACAACGACAGCCACGGCGGTCTCCGGATCAGTGAACGTGCTTTCTTTCCTCAATCGGCGCAAGCGACAGACCGATGTGACGGTCGGCGTCGCCTTCGGCCGTGACGGTGTCGCCGCCGCCGCGGTCCGGGCCGCGGGCCGCGACGCGCCGCCGCACCTGCTGCACGCCGCCTACCGCGCTCACGGCGAGGGCGACGCGGGCGAATGGCTCGCCGGCTGGGTCGACGCCAACGACCTCGACAAGTGTCGCGGGATCGGTGTGATCGCCGCGGCGGACTACCAAGTGCTGCAGGTGGAGGCGCCTCCGGTGCCGGCGACGGAACTGCGCCAGGCGGCTGGCTGGCGCGTGCGCGACCTGCTCGATTTCCCCCTCGACCAGGCCGTGATCGACACGTTCGCCCCGCCCGACCCGGCCCAGCGCGGCCAGAGCAATGTCAACGTCGTCGTCGCGCGCCGTTCGCTCGTCGCCGAGCGGATCGAACAGCTGCGCGCGGCCGGCCTGCGGCTCGACGCGATCGACATTCCCGAGCTGGCGCAAGGCAACATCTCGCTCCGGCTGCCCGAGGCGCGCGGTGGCCATGCCCTGCTGGCGCTCGACGACCACGACGGCCTGATCACCGTGTTCCGCGACGACGAGCAGTACCTCGCCCGCGCCCTCGACAGCGGCCGCCGCGGCCTGGCGGATGCGCCCGAAAACGCCGGTGAACGCCTGCTGCTCGAGGTGCAGCGATCGCTCGACTACTTCGAGAGCGCGCTGTCGCAGCCGCCGTTGGGGGCCCTCTACGTCTACCCCTCCGGCCCCGCAGTCGATGACCTGGTCGAGCGCTTCGCCGATACCCTGGGCAACGTCGAGCTCAGCGCCTTCGGCCTCGCCGACCTGCTGACGGTCGAGCAGGATCCGCCGCACGACGGCGCTGTCACGCTGCAGGCCGTCGGCGCCGGTCTGCGCCGGGCGGAGAAGGGCGCCTGATGCAGCAGATCAACCTCTACCAGGCGCAGTTCCGCGGGCGCCGGGATTTCACGGACAGCCGTCACCTTGGCCTCGGCTTCGTGCTCGTTGTCGTCGTGCTCGCGCTGGTCAGCGCGGCCCAGGTCTGGCGTGCCGACCGGGGGCAGGAGCGCGCGGCGGCGCTCGCGAGCGAGCGCGACGAGCTGCAGGCCGAGCTCGGTTCCCTGCAGGCGCGGCTCCAGCAACGGGCGAGTGCGGATGAAGGCGATGACCCTGCCCTGGCCGCGCTGCGGCGGGAGCTCGCGGCGAAGCGGCGCCTGGTCGAGCACCTCGACGCGCGGGCCGCGGCTAGCGCGACGGCGTTCTCCGCCTATCTCGAGGGGCTCGCGCGCAATACGGCCGAATCGCTGTGGCTCGAGCGCCTGGAGCTGCGCGCGAGCGGTCGGCGCATGCGCCTGGCGGGCCATGCGCAGGCGCCCGAGCAGGTGCCGGCGCTGCTCGACCGGCTCGCCGGGCTGGACGCCTTCCACGGGCACAGCTTCCGCACACTGCGCATCGATCGCGCCAACGGCGCGGCGGACCGCCTCGACTTCGTGCTCGCCAGCGAGCGCGAGGGCAGCGACGAATGAAGGCACCGGCACCCCTCGCCCGCCTGGCCGAACGGCTGGATGCGCGCGAGCGGCGCGAGCGCCTGCTGCTCGCGGCGACGGTGCTGGTGATCCTCGTGGTCCTGTGGGACGTGGTCGTGCGCGCGCCCCTGTCCGAACACCACGGCGCCGCGCTCGAGCGCGCCGAGGGCCTCGAGTCGGAGATCGCCTCGTTGCGCGACAGCCGGGCACAGCTGGAGCAGCGACTGGCCGCGGACGACGAGCCGGCGCAGAGCCCCGCGGCGCGTCTGCGCGGGCGCATCGAGCGGATCGACCGCGAGCTGGAGGAGCGGACGACGCGGCTGATCTCCCCCGAGCAGATGGTGGCCGCCCTGCGCGACGTGGTGGCCGATCAGGCGGGCGTGCGCCTGGTCCGCCTCGAGAACGCGCCCGCCGCGCCCGTCATCAGCGTCACCGAGTCCTCAAAAACGAACGCGGGCGCCGGCGAAGTGCCGCGGGTCTATCGCCATTCCGTGGACGTGGTGATCGAGGGGCGCTACCTCGACGTCCTCGCCTACGTGCGCCGCCTGGAGGCGCTCGACTGGCGCTTCGGCTGGGACGGCTTCGCGATCCGCAGCGAGGATTACCCGACGACGCGGGCGACTCTTTCGCTGTCGACCCTGAGCCTGGCGGAGGACTGGATCGGTGTGTGAACCGGACTGCCGTGGTCGTCGCAGCCTGTACGGGGTCGCGGCGCTGTTGTTGACGCTGTCGCTGCCCGCGCTCGCCGCGGCGCAGGACGACGCCCTGCGCGACCCGTTCCGCCCCCCGGGCTGGGGCGAGGCCGAGGCGCCGGCGGACGACTTCGATGCGGGTGCCTGGCGCCTGGAATCCACGCTCACGTCCAATGGCCGGCGCGTCGCTATCATCAACGGGCGCGCAGTGCGCGCGGGCGATCGCGTCGGCGGTGCGCGCGTGCTGCGCATCGAGCCCGGGGCCGCGCGGCTGAACTACGACGGGCGCGAGTTCACGGTGCGCCGCGAGACCACGCGCGTGCGCAGCCGATGAGCGACCGCGACACGACAAGCCGCCGGTTGCAGGGCCTGGCACGCAACGTGCGAACGCCGACCGGTGCGACCCGGGAGATCGGAGCGACATGACGACGGCCTGCCACTGGAAGTCCGCATTCACGACGGCCGCGCTCGCCGGCCTTGTCATGGCCGGCTGTGCCAGCAAGGGCACGCGCGAGCCCGAAAGCGGGCCGACGCTGGATCGCATCCGTGCCACGCTCGAGGAGAGCGCGGAGGACAATCGCGCAGCGGAGGAAGACACGCCCGAAGGGGTCGAGGATGCCCTCATGCCCGGCATGGAGGAACAGCTCGCCGGCGCGGCCGAGGACGGTGAGCCCGCCGAATCGCGTTTCGACCTGGCCGTCTCGAACGCCTCGGCGCGGGCGTTCTTCATGGGGCTGGTCGAGGGCACGCCCCACAACATGGTCGTTCATCCCGATGTCGAGGGCACGATCAGCCTCGAGCTGAAGAACGTCACCGTGCCCGAGGTCATGCAGATCGTTCGCCGGGTCTACGGCTACGAGTACGAGAAGCGCCCGTCGGGCTACATCGTCATGCCGGCGCGCATGGAATCGCAGATTTTCTATGTCGACTACCTCAACGTGAACCGCGAGGGTGTCTCCAACACGCGGGTCAGCTCGGGCGAGGTGACCTCCGCGGACAACGACGACAGCGGCGACAACGGCGACAACGGTGGCGGCAGCGGCACCAGTGGGCGCGAGGGGCGCCCGGGCAGCCGCATCAAGACCCAGTCGAAGGCCGATTTCTGGGGCGACCTGCGCATGACGGTGCGCTCGATCGTGGGCAGTGGCGAGCGCCGCAGCGTGGTGGTGGACCCCCAGGCCGGCCTCGTCGTCGTCCGGGCGATGCCGGGCGAGCTGCGCGACGTGCGCCAGTACCTGTCGGCCGCGCAGGGCAACCTGCAGCGCCAGGTCATCCTCGAGGCCAAGATCCTCGAGGTGCGGCTGTCGGAGAACAACGAGACCGGCATCAACTGGGCGGCGCTGGGCGACAACGACAGCCAGCCGGGCGAGGCCGTCTTCGGCGGCAGCGCCGAGGTGACCGGCAACGCCAGCACCGACCTGTTCTCGCCCGGCGCCGGCGGCAGCACGAGCCTGTTCGATCCCGAGTCGGTTGCGCAGAACCCGAGCAACCTGGACTTCGGCGGCGTGTTCGCGATCGGTGCCCGGGCCGAGGACTTCGCCGCGCTCATCCGCCTGCTCGACACGCAGGGCGACGTGCAGGTCCTGTCGAGCCCGCGCGTGTCCACGCTCAACAACCAGAAGGCCGTCATCAAGGTCGGCACGGACGAGTTCTTCGTCACCGACGTCGAGACCGACACCGACACGGGCACGACCACCACCAACCGCAACGTCGACGTCGACCTGACGCCGTTCTTCTCCGGCATCGCCCTCGATGTCACGCCCCAGATCGGGCGCGACGACGACATCACGCTGCACGTGCACCCGACGGTCAGCGAGGTCCGCGACCAGACCAAGACCATCACGTTCGGTGGCCAGGAGCAGACGCTGCCGCTGGCGCTGTCCCAGGTGCGCGAGTCCGACTCCATCGTCCGCGCCCGCGACGGGCAGGTGATCATCATCGGCGGGCTGATGCAGGACCAGGCGACCAACGACCGCGCCCAGCCGACGGGGCTCGGCAGCCTGCCGCTGATCGGCGGTGCGTTCCGCCAGGAGCGCGACTCCAGCGAGCGCAGCGAGCTCGTCATCCTGCTGCGCCCCGTCATCGCCAACGACGGCCGCGACTGGTCGCAGCGCATCGAGGACCTGCGCAAGCGCCTGCCCGATCCCGACACGCGCGGCGGGGCCGCCGGCGAGGCCGGCCAGGCCGGGAGCGGCGGCGAGTGATGTACCTGGAGTACTTCGGCCTGCGCGAGGTGCCGTTCTCGCTCACACCCGACACCGGCTTTTTTTTTGCCACTCGGGCCACCGCGAGGCGCTGAACACGCTGCGCGTGGCCCTCGACAGCGGCGAGGGCTTCATCCGCGTCAGCGGCGAGGTCGGCACCGGCAAGACCATGCTGTGCCGCATGCTGCTGTCTGAGCTGCGTGACGACGAGCGCGCCGTCTACATCCCGAACCCGCACCTGATGCCCTCGATGCTGCGCGTCGCGGTGGCCCGAGAGCTCGGCGTCGAGGCCGACAGCGGTGTCGACCAGAACCTGCTGCTCGGGCGCATCCAGGATCGGCTGATCGAGCTCGGCCGGAAGGGCGTTCGGCCTGTGGTCTGCCTCGACGAGGCGCAGGCGATGCCCGACGAGACGCTGGAGGCCCTGCGCCTGCTGACCAACCTCGAGACCGAGAAGCGCAAGCTGCTGCAGGTGGTGATGTTCGGCCAGCCCGAGCTCGACGAGAAGCTCGCCAAGCCCGCGCTGCGCCAGGTGCGACAGCGCATCGCCTGGTCGTGCCGGCTGGGCGCCTACGACCGCGACGACATCGCTGACTATCTCGATCACCGGCTGCACGTGGCCGGCTACGAGGGGCACCGCCTGTTCCGCGACGACGCCATCGACGCGCTGCATCGCGCCAGCGGCGGGATCCCGCGCCTGATCAACATCATCGCCCACAAGGCCCTGATGCTCGTCTACGGGCAGGGCGGACACCACGTGCGCGCGCAGGACGTGCAGGCCGCCGCGGCCGATACCGACGGCGCCTTCTCCGCCACGGGCACCGGCACGCGCTGGTGGCTGATCGCCGCCGGCGCCGCCGTGCTCGTCGTCGGCGCCCTCGCCCTGCTGCGGCCCGCGGGGTTGTGGCCGTGAGCGTGATCAACCGCATGCTCGCCGACCTCGAGCGCCGCGGCTCGCCCGGCGCGGGCAGGGCACCGGCGCGCGGCACGGACGATCGCCGGCCGCGGCGGTGGCGGCTGCGCCCGTGGCTAGAGC
>CAZVFN010000001.1:5926-79391 GCA_964626335.1 uncultured Ectothiorhodospiraceae bacterium | reverse complement strand
TTCGAGGAGCGCATGAAGGCGGTACTCAACGAGATCGGCCAGGAAGAGGGTCGCATCATCCTGTTCATCGACGAGCTGCACATGCTCGTCGGCGCGGGCAAGGCGGAGGGCTCGATGGACGCCGGCAACATGCTCAAGCCGGCGCTTGCGCGCGGCGAGCTGCACTGCATCGGCGCGACCACGCTCGACGAGTACCGCAAGAACATCGAGAAGGACGCGGCGCTCGAGCGCCGCTTCCAGAAGGTGCTGGTCGACGAGCCCAACGTCGAGGACACGATCGCGATCCTGCGCGGGCTCAAGGAGCGCTACGAGGTCCACCACGGCGTGCAGATCACCGACCCGGCCATCATCGCCGCCGCGCAGCTGTCGGCGCGCTACATCACCGACCGCCAGCAGCCGGACAAGGCGATCGACCTGGTCGACGAGGCCGCATCGCGCATCCGCATGGAGATCGACTCCAAGCCCGAGGCAATGGACCGCCTGGAGCGCCGCCTGATCCAGCTCAAGATGGAGCGCGAGGCGCTGAAGAAGGAGGAGGACGAGGCGACGCGCAAGCGCCGCGACAATCTCGACGAGGAGATCCAGCGCCTGGAAAAGGAGTACGCCGATCTCGACGAGATCTGGAAGGCCGAGAAGTCGGCGGTGCAGGGCGAGACGCAGATCAAGGAGGCGCTCGAGCGCGCCCGGCAGGAGCTCGAGACCGCCCGGCGCGCCGGCGATCTCGGGCGCATGTCGGAACTGCAGTACGGGCGCATCCCGGAGCTCGAGAAGCAGCTCGCGCAGGCGCAGGAGCAGGAAGAGGAGTCCGAGAGCCAGCTGCTGCGCAACAAGGTCACGGAAGAGGAGGTCGCCGAGGTCGTCTCGCGCTGGACCGGCATCCCCGTGTCGAAGATGCTCGAGGGCGAGCGCGACAAGCTCAATCGCCTCGAGGACGAGCTGGAGCAGCGCGTCGTCGGCCAGAGCGAGGCGCTGCACGCGGTGGCCTCGGCGATCCGGCGCTCGCGTGCCGGCCTCGCCGACCCGCGCCGGCCGAACGGCTCGTTCCTGTTCCTCGGCCCGACCGGCGTCGGCAAGACCGAGCTGACCAAGTCGCTCGCGGAGTTCCTGTTCGACACCGAGGAGGCCATGGTGCGCCTCGACATGTCGGAGTTCATGGAGCAGCACTCGGTGGCGCGGCTGATCGGCGCGCCGCCGGGTTACGTCGGCTACGAGGAGGGCGGCTACCTGACCGAGAAGGTCCGGCGCAAGCCCTACTCGGTGATCCTGCTCGACGAGATCGAGAAGGCGCACCGCGACGTGTTCAACATCCTGCTGCAGGTGCTCGACGACGGTCGCCTGACCGACGGCCATGGCCGCACGGTCGATTTCCGCAACACGGTGATCATCATGACGTCGAACCTCGGCTCCGACATCATCCAGGAGATGGCCGGGCGCGGCGAGTACGAGTCGATGAAGACCTCGGTGATGGAGATCGTGGGCAAGGAGTTCCGCCCCGAGTTCATCAACCGCATCGACGATGTGGTCGTCTTCCGGGCCTTGGGCCGCGAACAGATCCGGCGGATCACCGATATCCAGCTCGGGGAGCTCCGCGAGCGCCTCGCCGAGCGCGAGATGGGCATCGAGCTCAGCGACGCCGCGCTCGATCGCCTCGCCGAGGCCGGCTTCGACCCGGTCTACGGCGCCCGGCCGCTCAAGCGGGCGATCCAGCACCAGGTGGAGAACCCGCTGGCGCAGCAGATCCTGTCGGGGCACTTCTCGCCGGGCGACACGATCCACGTGGATGCCGGCGAGGATGGCCTGGCGTTCGAGCGCGCCGGGGCCGAGGCCGAGCCCGCGATGGGCTGAGACTGGGATCCACCGACCGAGTCAGGGCCATCCCACCCGGCTCGATCGGTCGGGTGGGGACTTTCGCGAGCGAGCTCGCGCCCACGCCTCCTGCCGCCCGCAGGGTGGCAGTCATCATGTGGGCGCGGGCGCGCTCGCGACAAGCCCCCGGGACGCAAGGGACTCGCGCCCCGGAGTGCCTGGCCCATCAGTCGGCCAGGAATTCGCCGATCAGGCGCGCGACGGCCTCCGGCGCCTCGACGTGCAGCCAGTGGTGTGCGCCCGGGACGGTCTCGATGCGGGCCCGGGGGAAGCGTTCGCGGATGGCCGCCTCGCCTGCGCCGGTCACGTAGCCGGATTCGCCCCCGCGCAGGAACAGGCCGGGCCCGTTGAATGGACCCGGTGACGGCGGCGCCGCTGCAATGCGCGGATATTCCGCCGCGATCGTCGCCAGCGGGACCCGCCATTCGAGGCCTGCCTCGCCCCGGCGCAGATTCTTCAGCAGGAACTGGCGTACCCCGGGGCTCGGGATGCGTTCGCCGAGTGCCTCGTCCGCCGCCGAGCGCGACGGCAGTGCCGCGAGGTCGAGCCCGAGCAGGGCGTCGAGCTCGGTGTCGTGGTGACGTGCGTAGGCGACGGGCGCGATGTCGAGCACCGCGAGGTGCTCGACGCGGGCGGGGCGGGACAGGGCCAGCTCCATCGCGGTCTTGCCCCCGAGCGAATGGCCGATCAGGGCGGCCGCCGGGATCCCGCGGGCGTCCAGGGTGTCGGCCACGTCGGCGGCGAGCGTGGCGTAGTCCATGGCCTCGCCGTGGGGCGAGCGCCCGTGGTTGCGCAGGTCGAGGCCGATGACCCGGTGGTGGCCGGCCAGCGCTCGAGCGAGGCCGCCGAGATTCTCGTTGGAGCCGAACAGGCCGTGCAGCAGGACGATCGGCGGCGCCGCCGCGGCCCCGGTCTCGCGGGCATGCAGTTCCATGGAATCCCTCCACCGGGACCGTGGTATCGTGTCGCGCCGCCGCCATGAGCCCGGCGACCGCGCCCGCACGACTCTACTGCCGCCAGCCCCGGGATCAAAGGAGCACCCGATGTACATCGCCGACCCCGCCGCCGAGCGCGAGGCCCTGATGCAGCCGGGGACCCACACGCTCTGGCGCCAGGACATCATCCGCTTCGGCGACCTCGACCTCCTCGGCCACGTGAACAACGTCGCCTACATGGTCTTCTTCGAGACCGGCCGCGTGGCCTTCCTGGAGCAGCTCGGCATGCCGCCGCGCGATCGCGCGGACGCGCCGGTGTTCGTGCTGGCGCACATCGCCGCGGACTACATCGAGGAGCTGTACTACCCGGGCACGGTGGACATCGGCACGAGCGTGCGCCACGTCGGCGGCAGCTCGTTCCACCTCGGCCACGCCATCTTCTCGGAGGACGGGCGCTGCAAGGCCACCGGCACGTCGGTGATCGTCCAGGTCCAGGGGCGCCCGCTGCATTCGGTTCCCCTCAGCGACGACCAGGAGGCACTGGTCAGGCGCATCGGCGGCGTCGAGTGATCGTCCGGCCGCCGGTCAGGCGGGATGAGAATCACGAATGGACACGAATCGAGTGCGGGTGTCCAACCCGCCCGGGGCGCCAGGCGGATGTTGTGCGGGGGTGGCGCCCTGGAAGTGCCGCCGACGAGTAGCGGGAATGCCTCGAGTCCTTACAGTACAGCGCTGCAGGCCGAGCGCTCGTACCTCTATCCGTGTCGATCCGTGTTCATCTATGTTCGTTGCTCGTGCTGGCGCGAACTCCCGGCCGTCCCCGTGCCGCTCAAGGGCTTGTCAACTCCCCATTTCACTCGTGTTCTTCCGGACTGCTCCATCGTGCCCGGTTGCCCCGAGCTCAGTCCCAGCGCGGGTCGCGGACCTGGATCCAGCCCTGGTCGTTGATGCGCACCGGGAAGGTTTCGGTCGCCTCGTAGGCGGGCGGCGTGAGGGCCTCGCCGGTCCTGATGCAGAACTTCGCGCCGTGCCTGGGGCAGACGATGCAGTCGTCCTCGAGCTCGCCGCCCGACAGCTCGGCGCCGTCGTGCGTGCAGACGTCCTCGAGCGCGTAGTACTCGCCGTCGATGTTGAACACGACGATGTCGACGTCGTCGACATCGACCACCCGGTACTCGCCGGGCAGCAGCTCGTCCTTCCTGGCGACGTCGGTCCAGTCCGTCATGGGCTCGCTCCTGGTGTTCCGGGGTCGCGGCGCGCGCGCCGCGCGCCGATGCCCGAGGTCCACGGGACGCCGTCCGGCGAAGGTGCGGCGTCTACCCATGGTCGGGGCGGTTCATGCGCGTACCGGCGCGGTCACATCATGCCCGTCTGCAGCCGGGCGGCCTCGGACATCATCTCCGGGCCCCACTGCGGCTCGAAGACCAGCTCGACGTCGCACTGCTCCACGCCGGGGATCAATTCGACGCTGTAGCGCACGTCGTCGGCGATGACGTCACCCATGCCGCAGCCGGGCGCGGTCAGCGTCATGCGGATACCGACGTGCCAGGTCGAATCGGTGGCGCGGTGCACGTCGCAATCGTAGACGAGGCCGAGATCGACGATGTTGATCGGGATCTCCGGGTCGAAGCAGGTCTCGAGCTGGCGGTAGACCGCCGCCTCGATGTCCCGGTCGCTCGGGTTCTCCGGGACGTCCGGCCCCTGCATCGGATCCTGGCCGAGGGCGTCGGCGTCCTCGTTGGCGACACGGGCGAGGTTGCCGCCGATGTTGACGGTGAAGCTGCCGCCGAGCGCCTGCGTGATCATGACCTGCATGCCCTTGGGCAGGATGATCCGATCGCCCGAGGGCACGCGGATCGCCTGGACACCGCGCGACAGCGTAATCGGTTCGTAGTCCTGCATCATGGTCGCGACTCCCCTAGGCGAGCATCTCGCGGACGGAGGCGATGCCGTCGATCAACCGGTCGACGTCCGCGCGCGTATTGTACAGCGCGAAGGAGGCGCGGGCGGTCCCGGTCAGACCGAAGTGTTCCATCGCCGGCATGGCGCAGTGATGGCCCGTGCGCACGGCCACGCCCTCCTGATCGATGAGCATGCCGAGGTCGTTCGGATGGACGCCGTCGATCACGAACGACAGCACCCCGGCCTTGTGCGCGGCCGTGCCGATGATGCGCAGGCCCTCGATGGCGCGCGCCCGCTCGTGGGCATAGGCCAGCACGTCGGCCTCGTGCTCGGCGATCCGCTCGAGGCCGATCGCATCCAGGTAGTCGACGGCCGCGCCCAGGCCGATCGCTCCGGCGATGTTGGGCGTGCCCGCCTCGAACTTGTGCGGCACGACGTTGAACTCGGTACCGCTGAAGCTGACCTTCGAGATCATCTCGCCGCCGCCCTGGTACGGGGGCATCGCCTCCAGGATCGCGGCGCGCGCATAGAGCGCACCGATCCCGGTCGGGCCGAACATCTTGTGCCCCGAGAAGCAGTAGAAGTCCGCGTCGAGCGCCTGCACGTCCACCGCGAAGTGGGGCACGGCCTGGGCGCCGTCGACCAGCACCGGGATGTCGTGCGCGTGCGCGCGCCGGATCATGTCGGCGACCGGGTTGATGGTACCGAGCGCGTTGGAGACGTGGCCGATCGCGACCAGGCGCGTGCGCTCGCTCAGCAGATCCTCGTATTCCTCGAGCCGCAGCGCACCGGCGTCGTCGATCGGCAGGACGCGGATCGTCGCCCCCGTCTGCTCGGCCACCAGCTGCCACGGGACGATGTTCGAGTGGTGCTCCATCTCGGTCACCACGATCTCGTCGCCCGCCTCGAGGCGGGGTCGCAGGTAGGCCTGGGCGACCAGGTTGACCGCTTCGGTGGCGCCGCGCGTGAACACGATCTCGCGTGCTTCGGCGGCGTTGATGAAGCCGGCGACCTTGGCGCGGGCGTCCTCGTACTGCGCCGTCGCGCGCTCGGCGAGGGTGTGCACACCGCGGTGGATGTTGGCGTTGGTCTCGCGATAGTAGCGGTCGACGGTGTCGATCACGACCGCGGGCTTCTGCGACGTCGCCGCGTTGTCGAGGTAGACCAGCGGGCGGCCCCCGACCTCCTGGCGCAGAACGGGGAAGTCCCCGCGCAACCGCTCGATGTCGAGCGGCCCGGCGGTGGCAGCGGTATCGGTCACAGCGCTCATACGAACTCCTGGATCTTGTCGGCATGGGGGAGTTCGTCGATGACGAAGCCCTGGAGCCACTCGCGCAGCGGCTCGATCGACATGCGCTCGATCGCCGCCTCGGCGAAGGCGTACAGCAGCAGCCCGCGGGCGGTCTCGTGGTCCACGCCCCGCGAGCGCAGGTAGAACAGCGCCCGCGTGTCGAGCTGGCCGACCGTGGCCCCGTGGGTGCAGACGACGTCGTCGGCGTAGATCTCGAGCTCCGGCTTCGTATCGATCTCCGCCTTGCCGGAGAGCAGCAGGTTGTCGTTCGACTGGTAGGCGGCGGTCTTCTGCGCGTGCGGCGCCACGTAGACCCGCCCGTTGAAGACGCCGCGCGCGTAGCCGTCGAGGACGCCGCGATAGGCCTCCTCGCTGCTCGTGTTGGGCTCGTTGTGGTTGATCCGCGTGTGGGTATCCACGTGCTGACGCGCGTTGGCCAGATAGAGCCCGTTGTAGAGGGTCTCGGCCCCCTCCGCGTTCAGCGCCGTATTGATGTCGGTGCGGCACAGGGACGCGCCGATCAGCACGTTGTGCTGCTCGAGGCGGCTGTCCGCGGCCTGGTTCACGTGCAGGCTGCCGATGTGGAAGCCCTTGCGGCTCTCGCGCTGGACGCGGTAATGAGCGAGGCGCGCGCCCGTTTCGAGGCGGGCCTCCGTGACCGCGTTGGTCAGGTTCTGTGCATTGTCCAGGCCCACGTAGTGCTCCACGAGCGTCGCCTCGGCATGGTGGCCGGCATCGACCAGGATGCGCGGGTGGGCGGCGATCGGCTGCTCCTGAGCGGTCGAGACGAACAATAGCTCGATGGGCCGTCGCGCGCGGTGATCCGCTGCGATCTCGACCATGGCGCCGTCATCCGCGAACGCCGTGTTCAGCGCGGTGAAGCCGCTGAAATCGGTCGGCGCGGCCGCGGCGAGCCGATCCATCAGCGCATCCGGGTCCTCGGCGAGGACCTCGGCCAGGCTGCGCAGGCGGACCCCGGCATCGCCCGGATCGCCGTCCGAGAGCGCGGCCGCGTAGTGACCATTGATGAACACCAGCCGGTGGGCGTCCAGGCCCGGGATGCGCAGCGCCTCGATCTGCCCGGGGTCAGCCGTCGCGCCGGCGGCGTCCGGGCGCGCGAAGTCGCGCTTGGCGATCGCCTTGGTGCTCGTGTACTTCCAGTCCTCGATGCGCTGGTGCGGCAGCCCGAGCGCGGCGAAGCGCTCGACGCCCTGGCGCCGCAGTGCGGCGACGCCTGCGTGCGCGTCGCCGGGGCGCTCGCCCTGCAAGCGCTCGAGCAGGCGGCTCGTGGTGTCGTCGATGGCCTTCATGCGCTCGCTGCCTCCTCCTTGCGGACCCAGTCGTAGCCGTGCTCCTCGAGCTCGTAGGCCAGGCCCTTGTCGCCGGACTTGATGACCCGGCCGCCGGCGAGCACGTGCACCCGGTCGGGCTCGATGTGGTTCAGCAGGCGCTGGTAGTGAGTGACCAGCACGATCGCGCGGTCGGGGCTGCGCATGCGCTCCACCCCCTCGGCGACGATCTTGAGCGCGTCGATGTCCAGCCCCGAGTCGGTCTCGTCCATGACGCACAGCTCGGGTTCCAGCACCATCATCTGGAACACCTCGTTGCGCTTCTTCTCTCCGCCCGAGAAGCCCTCGTTGACCGAGCGCTTGAGGAAGCTCTCGTCCATGCCCATGACCTTCATCTTCTCCTTGACGTCGGTCAGGAAATCGACCGAGTCGATCTCCTCCTGGCCCTGGTACTTGCGCTTGGCGTTGACCGCCGACTTGAGCAGGTAGATGTTGTTCACGCCCGGGATCTCGACCGGATACTGGAATGCCAGGAAGACGCCCTCGTGCGCGCGCGCCTCGGGCTCCATTTCCAGCAGGTCCTGGCCCTTATAGATCACCGAGCCGTCGGTCACCTCGTAATCGTCGCGGCCGGCGAGGATGTGGGCCAGCGTCGACTTGCCGGAGCCGTTCGGCCCCATGATCGCGTGGACCTCGCCCGCGTTGACGTCGAGGTCGAGCCCGCGAAGGATGTCGGCATCCTCGGCCTTCGCGTGCAGATTGCGGATCTTCAGCATCGGTTCGGTCATGGAAAAGGTTACCTCTGGGATCCGGTCGGGGATATCGTCCCCATGGTTCGATTTCTCCCGTGGGAGCGAGCCAGCCGGCGAATGATGCGCCCGCGACGCTCGATCCCGAGCAAGCTCGCTCCCACAGTGCCGTATTCGCGCGTGGTGCCGGACTTCAGCCGACCGCGCCTTCGAGCGTCACGCCGAGCAGCGCCTGGGCCTCGACCGCGAACTCCATCGGCAGCTCGCGGAAGACGTCCTTGCAGAAGCCGTTGACGATCAGGTTGACGGCGTCCTCCTCCGAGATGCCGCGCTGGCGGCAGTAGAACAGCTGCTCGTCGTTGACCTTCGAGGTCGACGCCTCGTGCTCGACCACGGCCCCGGGCTCCTTCGCCTCGATGTAGGGGAAGGTGTGGGCCCCGCAACGGTCGCCGATCAGCATCGAGTCGCACTGCGTGTAGTTGCGTGCACCCGTGGCGCTCGGCAGCACCTTGACCAGGCCGCGATACGACTGGTTGCCATGGATCGCCGAGATGCCCTTGGCGACGATCGTGCTGCGCGTGTTGCGCCCGACGTGAACCATCTTGGTGCCCGTGTCGGCCTGCTGGTAGTTGCTGGTCACCGCCACGGAGTAGAACTCGCCCACCGAATCGTTGCCGTTCAGCACGCAGCTCGGGTACTTCATGGTGATCGCCGAGCCGGTCTCCACCTGCGTCCAGGTGATCTTGGACCGGTCACCGCGGCAGTCGCCGCGCTTGGTCACGAAGTTGTAGATGCCGCCGTTGCCGTTCTCGTCACCGGGGTACCAGTTCTGCACGGTCGAGTACTTGATGGTCGCGTCCTCGTGCGCGATCAGCTCGACCACGGCGGCGTGGAGCTGATTCTCGTCGCGCTGCGGCGCCGTGCAGCCCTCGAGGTAGCTGACGTACGAGCCCGGCTCCGCGATGATCAGCGTGCGCTCGAACTGGCCCGTCTTGGCCTCGTTGATGCGGAAGTACGTCGACAGCTCCATCGGGCACGTCACGCCCTCGGGCACGTAGACGAACGACCCATCGGTGAACACCGCCGAGTTGAGTCCGGCATAGAAGTTGTCGGTGTGGGGCACGACGCTGCCGATGTACTTCTCGACCAGCTCCGGGTACTCCTGCACCGCCTCGGACATGGAGCAGAAGATGACGCCGGCCTCGGCCAGCTTGTCCTTGAACGTGGTCGCGACGGAGACGCTGTCGAACACCGCGTCCACGGCGACGCCCGCGAGCTTCTCCTGCTCGTGCAGCGGGATCCCGAGCTTCTCGTAGGTCTCGAGCAGCTTCGGATCCACCTCGTCCAGGCTCTGCGGGGCCTCCGCGTTCTCCTGCTCCTTCGACTTCGGCGCCGAGTAGTACGAGATCGCCTGGAAGTCGATGGGCGGATAGCTGACCTGCGCCCAGTTCGGCGCCGTCATCGTCAGCCAGTTGCGGTACGCCTTCAGGCGCCATTCGGTCATGAACTCCGGCTCGCCCTTCTTGTGCGAGATCAGCCGGATCACGTCCTCGTCCAGGCCCGGCGGGACCTTGTCCGATTCGATATCGGTGTAGAAGCCCTGCTTGTACCCCTGGGTGACGAATTCCTCGACGTTTGCTGCCATGGTCGACTCCGCTGCTAGTGGTTGACCTCGACCTCGCCGGTAACGGCCCGCCGCAGATCGATCCGCGGCAGCGGCGCCGTCGTCGGCGCCGCGAGGTCAGCCAGGCTGATTTCCTCGAGGGCGGCCCGGATCGCCCGATTGATGCGCTGCCAGTGATGGCCCACGCCGCACATGCCTTCCAATTCGCACTGGTGGTCGCCGCGGCTGCACTCGGTGACCGCGACCGGTCCCTCGACCAGGTCGATGATCCGCGCGGCCGAGACGCTTTCGGGTGCCTCGGCCAGCAGATAGCCGCCGTGCGCCCCGCGGTACGAGGTGAGCATGCCGGCACGCGCGAACTGCTTGAGCAGCTTGCTCACCGTCGGGTGCGCGACACCGGTCCGGCCCGACAGGTCCGCCGCCGTGTGCACCCGCTCCGGTTCGCGTGCCATGGCGGCCAGCACGACGGTGGCGTAATCGGTCAGTTTGCTGATCCTGAGCATCGCACTCCCTGGACTCGGTCTTAGACCCCGTCTAATTGGGTACCAGTCTAGTACGGTTTTGCGCCGAGGCAAAGCCCCCCCCGGGACCCTTTCACCGCACGGCTCTGACGGGGAGTTACGTTGACACCCCGGTATCGCTCCGCCAAGAATGAGCGGCCTGCAAGAACAACTCGACGGAGGTAACACCATGGCAGCTCGTATCCGTACCGACGCGCTTGCCGGCTGGCGCGGTCTGGCGCTGGCCGCGGCCGCCGCGCTCGTGCTCGCTGGATGCTCGTCCGAGGAGTCGGCCAGCGAGGCCGAGGGCAACGCCGGCGATGGCGCCGAGGAGCAGGCCGCGGACAGCGGCTCCGGCGGCAGCGGCCCCGTGAAGCTCGGCGCGCTCCTGCCGATGACCGGCGACCTGCAGGCCTACGGCCAGAGCTCGGGCAACGGCATCGAGCTCGCGGCCAAGGAAATCAATGGCGCCGGCGGCGTGCTCGGCCAGGATCTGGTCGTCGAGGTCGGCGACACCCAGACCAAGCCGCAGGCGGGTACGGATGCGGCCAAGAAGCTCGTCTCGATCCAGGGGGTTTCCGGCATCGTCGGGGCGCTGTCGTCCGGCGTGACCATCCCGGTCGCCAAGAGCGTCACCAGCAAGGAAGGGGTGGCGCAGATCTCGGGTGCCTCCACGTCCCCGGTGATCACCGACCTGGATGACAACGACTTCATGTTCCGGACCGTGCCCTCGGATGCCTTCCAGGGCAAGGCACTGGCGCAGGTGGTGGCCGACGACGGGCTGTCCACTGTGTCCATCCTCTATGTCAACAACGACTACGGCGAGGGGCTGGCGAACAGCTTCACCGATGCGTTCGAGGCCAACGGCGGCTCGGTCTACGCCAGCGAAGCCTACGAGAAGGGCAGCGCCTCGTATCGCGGCGAGCTGTCGAAGCTGGCCGACGGTGGCGCCGAGGCCCTGGTCCTGATCGGCTATCCGGAGAACGGCACCACCATCCTGCGCCAGGCGCTGGAGGGCGGGCATTTCGACCAGTTCGTGTTCACCGACGGCCTGAAGGCGCCGGAGATCATCGACGCAGTCGGTGCGGACGCGCTCGATGGCAGTTACGGCACCGCCCCGCAGGCACAAACGGACACGCCGGCGGCGAAAAACTTCAAGTCGGCCTACGAGGGCGAGTACGGCGAATTGCCGCCCAAGCCGTTCATCGACACGGCCTATGACGCGACCTACCTGCTCGCGCTCGCCGCCGAGGCCGCCGGCAGCAACGATCCCGAGGCCGTGCGCGACAACCTCCGCGACGTCGCCAATCCCCCGGGCGAGGACATCCTGCCGGGTGAATGGAGCAAGGCGCGCGAGCTGCTCGCCGACGGCGAGGACATCGACTACAACGGCGCGTCCGGCGCGGTCGATTTCGACGACAATGGCGACGTCGGCGGGTCCTTCGCCCACTGGGTGATCCGCGACGGCAAGATCGAGACCGTCGAGGTGCTCGAGCCCGGCAAGTAACACCGGTCCGCGCCGCGCGGGCGGACGCGATCGGCGGCGGCCCGGTCCCGCAGCGCGCGGGGCCGGGCCGTTTTTTTCTGCGTCGGATTCTGCGGGCATCGCACGGCGGAGCCCATCGCCGTACGACGATCGCATGGCGCGGGAGGCGGCGGTGCACCGCGGCGTGAGTGCGATCGATGGGTGATTGGGTGATCGGCGTCGATCAGGCGTCACGGATCCGAGGCCATCGCGAGCAAGCTCGCTCCCCCCGTTTACTCAACCCGCGACTGAGCGGTTCCCTGCTTGAGCGGGCTGGCTCGTGATCGACGGCAGCGGGCTCGCGCCCACCGGTTGCCGCGCCCGGGGGCGACGGGATTCCTGTGGGGGCGAGCCCGCTCGCGGTCGACGCGGGCTGCGCGGTCGGCTCGGTCGGGGCGTGCGCGCCGACCGGATCGCGCCGCTCAGGGTATGCGTTGGTCGATCGTGACCGCCGCGTTGGCGTCGGGCCCGACGGCCACGGCGCCGCTCTCGCCCTGCAGGTCGCCGCTCTGCGGCCTGACCCCGCCGGACAGCGAGGCCCGGGCCACGATTCGTACGCGCGCCGCCTGCGAGAGCTTGCGCGCGGATGTCATGGCGTCGTCGTCCGTGAGCGTGATGCGGGCGGGCAGGGCGCCGACGCGCGAGCGAGCCACCGCCAGCGGCGGGCCACCGCCGCCGTCGCCGGCGGCGCGGGCGAAGACGAAAACGGGGGTGTCGGCGGACGCCGACTCGCGCAGCCCGCTCGCGAGCCTGACCTGCACGCTCACGCCCGCGGCGCCGGTGTCGCTGCCGGCCTGGGCGGCCTCGGCCGCGCTGCCGTCGCCGGCATCGGCCTCGGCCCCGGCACTCGGGGCGGCGCTGCTGCCGTCCGCGGCGCCATCACCGATGACGCGATCGATCACCACCCGGGTGCGCGCATCGGCACCGACGGCCACGGGGGCGCTGCTGCCCTCGAGGTCGCCCGGCTGGGGGCGCACGTCGCCGCTGCTCGCAACCCGGGCGGTCACCACGACGCGGCCGGCCTGGGACAGGTTACGCCCGTCGACCATGGCCTGTTCGTCGGTCAGCGTGATCTCGGCGGGCAGTGCGTCCACGCGCGTGCGCATCACGGCCACCGGTGGTCCGCCGTCGGCGCCGGCCGGCCGGGCGAAGACGAATACGGGGGCGTCGGCGGGGGCGTCCCCGGCGAGTCCATCGCCGAGGCGCACGCGGGCGGCCACGCGGGCCCCGCCCGCGTCCGTCGCTGCCTCGGCGCTGTTCTGTCCGCCGTTCCCGGACGCGGCGGCCGCGGTCCCGTTCTGCGCGCGCGCGATCATCTGCTCCACCGCACGGCGGTTGCTGTCGCCTTCGGGCATCGCGTCCGCCAGCGCGCGCCAGTGGTCCACGGCCTGTTGCGTTTGCCCCGCGGCCATGTCGGCGTGCCCGGCCAGCAGCAGGGCCAGCGGCTGGCGTGCATCGACGTCCAGCGCCTTGTCGACGAGTCGCCGCACGCCGCGCGTGAAGCGCCGGTCATTGGCCATCAGCAGCGCCTCCGCCTGGCGCGCGATCAATCCCGCATCCTCGCCGCGCCCCTCCCTGCGCGCGCGCTGCAGCGCGCTGTAGGCGTCGCCGAACTCCTGCTGGGCGAGGTAGGCCTCGCCCAGCAGGCGCCAGGCCCGCGGCGCCTGCGGGCGCTTGTCGACGTAGTCCTCGAGCGCCGGGATGCGCTGGCCGGGCTCCATGCCGGCGTAGCGCTGCGCGGCCTGGCTGGAAAGCCGGTCCGTGCTGCCGCTGCCGACAAGGTCCGGCCGCCCGGTCGCCGTGTACACCGCCACGGTGACCACGGGCACGAGGACCGCGATGACCGCACCGGTTGCCCGCGCGGGTCCGGCGGTCGCGACCGCGCTCGCCTCGCCCGCCCGGTCGGCGTCCTCGAGCACCTCGCGCTCGAGCTCCTCGCGGGCCTCGCTGAAGCCCGTCTCGGACAGGTTGCCGCGCTCGCGCTCCGCCTCCAGCTCGGCCAGGCGTTCGCGGTACACGCGCCGCAGATCGTGGCCGGCGACGCGCCGCGCCCGCAGGGATCGCCGCAGGATCCAGGGGACGACCGTGGCGACGGCGACCACGAGCATGATCGCGGCGACGAGCACGAACCACGTCATCGATCCGGGTCCTCCGCGGACGGGTCATCCTGCAACAACTGCTCGGCACGGGCCCGCTCGTCCGGCGACAGCGCGCGTTGGGACGCGCGGCGCCGCTGACGGATGATGAGGACCACGGCCCCTGCGCCGATCGCCAGCAGGACGAACGGGCCCAGCCACAGCGCCCAGGTCGTCGGCTGGAAGGGCGGGCGGTAGAGCACGAAGTCACCGTAGCGCTGGGTGAGGAAGTCGATCGCCGCCTCCCGCGAGCGATCCTCCTCGACCACCAGGCGATAGACCTCGTCGCGCATGTCCTGGGCGAGATCGGCGCTCGAGCTGGCCAGGCTCTCGTTCTGGCACACCAGGCAGCGCAGGACCTCGAGCAGCTCGTAGTAGCGCTCGCGCTCGGCCTCGCTGTCGAACTCGCGCAGGCTCTCGTCGTTGGCGATCAGCGGCGCGGGCGCCAGCATGCAGGCGAGCGCGAGGGCGAACAGGATGTGGACGACAGTCCGGCGCATCAGGAGCTCCGTTGCAGGTCGTCGACCAGCGGCAGGATTTCCTCCTCGAGCGTCTCGTGCGAGATCGGACCGACGTGCTTGTAGCGGATCGTGCCCTCGGCGTCGATCACGTACGTCTCGGGCACGCCGTAGACGCCGAGGTCCATCCCGACCTTGCCCTCGGGGTCGTGTGCGGAGACCGTGTAGGGGTCGCCGTGGCGCTCGAGCCACTGGACGGCCGAGCCGCGCTGGTCCTTGTAGTCGAGGCCGACCAGCGTCAGGCCCTCGCGCTCCGAGGCCCGCATCATCACCGGGTGTTCCTCGCGGCAGGCGACGCACCAGCTGGCCCACACATTGAGCAGCCAGACCTGCCCCTCGAAATCGCGCGGCGCCACGCGGCGCCCAGGCTCGGCCACGGTGGCCAGTTCGAACCCCGGCACGGACTTGCCGATCAGCGGCGAGGGCACGCGTGACGGATCGCGCGTGAGGCCGACCGCCATGAAGGCGGCGATCACGACGAACACGACCAGCGGGATGACGTAACGCGCGCGCGGCAAGTCAGCGACCCGTCGCCGTCGCGGCGCCCGGACTCGCGGCCGAGACCCGCTGCCGCTCGGCACGGTACCGGCGGTCGCCGACCGCCACGACGCCGCCCAGGGCGATCAAGACACCACCGAGCCAGATCCAGCGGACGAACGGCTTGTGGTAGAGCCGCAGGCTCCAGGCGCCGTCGCCATCCAGCGGCTCGCCGAGCGAGGCGTAGACATCGCGCGTCAGGCCGGCGTCGATCCCGGCCTCGGTCATGGGGCGCCCGCCCGAGGCGTACTGGCGCTTCTCCGGCTGCAGCCGGGCCACCCGCTCGCCGCCGCGCGAGACGACCACCGACCCCATGGACGAGCGGTAGTTCGCCCCCTGGACCTGGTTCACGCCCTCGAAGCGGAAGCGGTAGCCGGCGACCTCCGCGGTGTCGCCCGGCGCCATGCGCAGGCGCTCCTCGACGGCGTAGGCGCTCGAGACGGTCACGCCGACGATGGCGACGGCGAAGCCGATGTGCGCCAGCGACATCCCGTAGACACCGGCGGGCAGGCGGCGCAGCGCCCCGGCCAGCCCGCGCTGGCTCGACAGCTGCGTGCGCATGGCCTGCACGCTGCCGAGCGCGACCCAGAGGGCGAGCGCCAGGCCCAGCCCGACGCCCGCGCGCGTGCCGAGCTCGCCGCCGAGCATCACGGCGGCCCCGACCCCGAGCACCACCGCGGCGCCCGCGGCGTAGCTCATGTGGCCGACGATGCGCCGCGCCTGGTCGCGCTTGTAGCGCACCAGCTGGCCGAATCCGACCGCCAACGCGAGCAGCACCATGAGCGGCACGAACGTGGCGTTGAAGTAGGGCGGTCCGACGGACAGCTTGCCGAGGCCCATGGCGTCGACGACGAGCGGGTACAGCGTGCCCAGCAGCACGGTCAGCATGGACACGACGAGCAGCACGTTGTTGGCCAGCAGCATGGTTTCGCGCGACAGCCACTCGAAGCGGCTGCCGCCGAGCGTCTGCGGCCCGCGCAGGGCGTACAGCACCAGGCTGCCACCGATGACGAGCCCGAGGAAGGCCAGGATGTAGACCCCGCGCGCGGGATCCGTCGCGAACGCGTGGACCGAGGTCAGCACCCCCGAGCGCACGATGAACGTGCCCAGCAGCGACAGCGAGAACGCCGTGATCGCCAGCAGCACGGTCCAGCTCTTGAAGGCGCCGCGCTTCTCGGTGACGGCGAGCGAGTGGATCAGGGCGGTGGCCACCAGCCAGGGCATGAACGAGGCGTTCTCCACCGGGTCCCAGAACCACCAGCCGCCCCAGCCGAGCTCGTAGTAGGCCCACCAGCTGCCGAGCGTCACGCCCAGGGTCAGGAAGATCCACGCCGTGGTCACCCAGGGCCGGGCCCAGCGCGCCCAGGCCGCATCGAGACGGCCGCCGAGCAGCGCGGCGATGGCGAAGCCGAACGCGACCGACATGCCGACGTAGCCCATGTAGAGCATGGGCGGATGGACGATCATGCCCACGTCCTGCAGCAGGGGGTTGAGGTCGGCGCCGTCCAGCGGTGCGGGGTCGAGGCGCGCGAACGGGTTCGAGGTGAGCAGCATGAACAGCAGGAACCCCGCGCTGATCAGCCCCATGACGCCGATCACGCGCGCGAGCACGGTGAGCGGCAGGGTGCGCGAGGCGAGTGCGACCGCCAGCGTCCAGCCCGCCAGGACCAGGCTCCACAGCAGCATCGAGCCCTCGTGCCCGCCCCAGACCGCCGTCAGGCGGTAGTACCACGGCAGGATCCGGTTGGAGTTCTCGGCGACGTAGGCGACCGAGAAGTCGCTGACGTAGAAGGAGATCGACAGCGCGACGAAGGCGGCGGCGACGAACACGAACTGGGTGAGGGCGGCCGGACGGGCGAGCGCCATCCACGCCACCCGGCCCTGCTGCGCGCCGGCCAGCGGGAAGAACGCCTGGATCAGCGCCAGTGCCAGGGCCAGGCAGAGGGCGAAATTGCCGATCTCGGGAATCATGATCCCCCGTCCGCGGATGCGGGCTTGCCGTCGGGCGCATACCCGGCCTTGCCATCGGCCCCATAGCCCGTCTCCGCCTTCTTGAGTGCCTCGGTGGCCTCGGGCGGCATGTAGTTCTCGTCGTGCTTGGCGAGCACGCGCTCGGCCACGAATCGGCCTTTGCCGTTGAGACTGCCGTCGGCGACGATCCCCTGACCCTCGCGGAACAGGTCGGGCAGGACGCCCTCGTACACGACCGGGACGGCCTTGGCACGATCGGTGACCTCGAAGCGCACCCGCAGCGACTCGTCGGCGCGCTCGACGCTGCCGTCCGCCACCAGGCCACCGATGCGGAACTTGCGCTCGACCGGGGCCTTGCCCTGCGCGACCTCCGAGGGCGTGTAGAAGTACACCAGGTTTTCGCGGAAGGCGAGCAACCCCAGCGTGGTGGCGATGCCCACGCCGGCGACGAGGGCGCCGACGAGGGCGAGTCTCTTGCGTCGTCGCGGTGTCATGGTTTCGTTCGTCCGGCGGCGGTGTCCGCCGCGCGCAGGAGTTGCCGCTCGCGCCGGTGGGGCAGCACGGCATTGGCGATGAGCACGACCAGCGCCAGGCCGTAGGCGGGCCAGACGTAAGCGGCGTAGCCGCCCATGGCGAGAAATTCCTGCCCGCTCATGAAGAGGCCTCCCCGCCGCCTCGCAAGCGTTCGCGCACCCACTGGCTGGAGGATTCGGCCTCGAGGAGATCGCAGCGCGCACGCTTGAGCACCACGGTGGCGAAATAGCTCATGAACGCGATCGCCATGACCAGCAGCGGCAGCAGCATGTCGACGCTCATCGCCGGGCTGTCGAAGCGCGTCACCGTCGGCCCCTGGTGCAGCGTGTTCCACCACTCGACGGAGTAGTGGATGATCGGGATGTTGACCACCCCGACCAGCGCGAGCACGGCGCCGGCGCGCGCGGCGGTGTTGCGCTCCTCGATCGCCGACTGCAGGCCGATGAAGCCGAGATACAGCAGCAGCAGGATCAGCTCCGAGGTGAGGCGCGCGTCCCAGACCCAGTAGGTGCCCCACATCGGCTTGCCCCACAGCGCGCCGGTGGCCAGCGCCAGGAAGGTGAAGCTCGCGCCCAGGGGCGCGGCCGCGCGCATCAGCGACGCCGCGACCTTCATCCGCCAGACCAGCACCAGCAGCGCGCAGACGGTCATGAACATCCAGCAGAACAGCGACAGCCAGGCCGCCGGCACGTGCACGAAGATGATCCGGTAGCTCTCGCCCTGCTGGTAGTCGGGCGGGGCGATCACCAGCCCCCAGTAGGTGCCGACGGCGAGCAGGATCGCCGTCAACGCGCCCAGCCACGGCGTCAGCCGCCGCGCCAGCGCGTAGAAATGCGCCGGCGATCCCAGGCGGTGGAACCAGCGCCAGCGGCGCGGTTCGCCCCCCCGCTGGCCACGCTGCGGGGAGCCGGTTGACGACTCGACTGCCGATGACGCCTGGTTCAAGAAGCGCTCCTCGCTGCACGGTCATGCCGGGGCGGCTCGGGTGCGAGCCCCCGGTCCGGGCCGCCGGATGGTGCCAGCGGCCGGGATCCACGGGGCCGGTCGCAGCCGTTAGATTACATCTCTTCCGGCAGCTTGTGTGCAACACCCTTGTGGCAGTCGATGCAGGTCTTGCCCGTGGCCTCGCGGTACTCCGCCGAGTGCTTGCGGCGCGCGTAGCGGCCCTGCGACTCCTTGGCCATCGCCTCGTAGGTGTGGCAGCTGCGGCAGTTGCGCGAGTCGTGGGCCTTCATGCGGTCCCAGACGCGCTGTGCGAGCTCCGCGCGGTGCGCCTCGAACTCCTCGCGCGTGTCGATCTTGCCCGTGATCCAGGCCGGCACCTCGTTGAAGCTCGCCTGGATCTTGCGCTGCATCTTCGGCAGGAAGCTCTTCGGCACGTGGCAGTCCGCGCATTTCGCCCGCACGCCGCTGACGTTGCTGTAGTGGGGGCTCTGCTTGAACTCCTGATAGACGAACGCCTGCATCTCGTGGCAGGAGGTGCAGAATGCCTGCGTATTCGACAGCGCGAGGCTCTTGTGGAAGCCCTCCGTCAACACGATCCCCAGCACCAGGAACACGACCGCGCCAATCGGGATGCCGAGCAGGAACCGCTGGCGCGGCTGGCGCCAGAGCCGTGACCAGAGGCCATTGCGCTTCGAATGCCGCCCGGGGTCTTCGTTATCGCTCATGCGGGCCCTCCTCGTATCCGGCGGGCGACCCCGTGCGGGCCGTCCTCAACGGCGGTCATCCCCGGCGCCGACGGCGCGGCGCCGGTCGGCACCGCGCACCGCGCCGCCCGGACTACTCGAACCGCTTCTCGCCCTGGCTGGCGTAGTACTCGACCAGCGCCTTCATGTCCGGCTCGCTCAGCTCGTCGATCGTCGGCTTCATCTTCTCCGGCTGCCACCGCTTGCCGGCCTTGTAGTACTCGAGCTGTTCCATCAGGTACGGCTTCCACTGCCCGGCGAGGATCCCGGCGTCGTCCAGGGCGAGGCTGCCGCCGTTGCTGTGGCACTTGCTGCACGCGGCCTCGTGGATCGACGCGCCCTTGTCCGCCAGTGCCTGGTCGACCGGCTGGTCGGCCGGCTCGAACGGCTGCGCAGAGTAATGCTTCGCGACGGCCGCGATCGCGTCATCGGCCAGCCCGGCCGCCAGCTTGCAGTGGTTGGCCGCCGAGGCGTCCTCTTCGCCTTCGAAGGCATCCGCCTCGCAGGGACGCGCCTCCTCGCGAAAGATCGCCATCTGGTTCTCGAGGAAGAATCCGGAGGCGCCCGCAATGCTCGGCAGGTTCTCGTCGCTGCTGATGCCATCCTTGCCGTGACAGTCGGCGCACTTCTGCTCGACCACGTCCGGCGCGTCGGCGGCCATGGCTGCGGGCGAGGCCAGCAGGGTGATGAGCAACCCGGCGTTCAATACGCAAATGCGAGTCAATCTCATTGTCATCTTTCTTCCGTCGCGTCGCGCATGGGGATTGAAACCTACCACCGGCGGTCATCGCTGTCGGCGCTTACGCGGAGCAAATTTGATGTGTGTCAACTTCCGCGAACACGAGGGTCGTCACCGGTGGCGCGCCGGTCCACCGAGCGCTAGGTTAAATACACGTAATCCGCACCGATGGCGAACAGCGAGCGGTGCAGCCACGACCGCCGACGCAACGCGGGTCGGCCCACGCAGTGTCGGCGGCCCAGCCGGCGAAGCTCGGCGTCAAGACCGGGGGAGAAGACCAATGGCGGGTGGAATCGATTCCGGTCGATGGTGTGGCGGTCTGGCCGCCGCGCTGTTCTCACTGGCACTCACCGCGTGCGGTGGCGGTGGCGGCGGCAGCGCCGGAGGCGGCGAGCCGCCACCGGAGCCCGCGCCCGGATTCGATCGCAACGAGGCCCCAGAGGCCCTGAACCCGACCATCACAGACGTCCGCGTCGAGAGCCCGATCGTCATCGAGTTCCAGGTCAAGGATGGCCGCGGCGTGCCGGTCAACGGCCTGCGCCAGGGCGAGAACGTCGAGTTCAGCTTCACCGTCAACAAGCTCGTGGCGGGCGCCGACGGCGAGAACTCGGACTGGCAGTCCTACATCCTCTCCGACGACGAAGGCCAGCCCGATTTCCAGCCCGGCACCTATGCCGAGGGCACGTTCCGCGCAAGCCCGGACGGCAACGGCATGTACTCGTTCACCTTCGACCGGCCGCTCGAGGAGATCGACGGCATCGCGTTCGAGCCCGAGTCCACTCATCGCGTCGGCATGGAGATCCGCGACCCGGTGCTGCTGGGGGAGGAGGTCGCCGGCAGCGACGGCGTCTTCGACTTCCAGCCGTCGAGCGGCAACACGACCGGCCTCAGCGAGCACAAGGTCGTGAAGCAGGACAGCTGCGCGACCTGCCACGGGACGAAGGAGTTCGCCTTCCACGGCGGGCCGCGCCAAGACGTCGAGTACTGCGTGACCTGCCACCAGAAGGGCGCGCAGGACTACCGCAAGGGCGATCCGGTGTCGATCGACTTCGGCCGCATGATCCACCAGATTCACGAGGGGAGCGACAACGCGAAATTCTGCGGCTTCACCTGCGAGAACTTCGGTTCCCCGCTCGATGACTTCAGCGAGGTCGAGCACCCGCAGGACGTGCGCAACTGCACCAACTGCCACGATCCGGCGGACCCTGAGACTCCGCAGGCCGTCAACGTCAACAATCGCGCCACGGCCGCGCAGTGCGCCTCGTGTCACGAGGACCTGGCGTTCGACGAGAATGGCCTGACCAACGCCAACGACAACCACGTCGCCGGCGCCCAGCCGAATTCGAGCTGCTCGACCTGCCACGCCGAGGGCGCACTGGTCGAGCCCATCCTGGCGAGCCACACGATCCCCTCGCAGGAGGCCGCGAAGCGCTTCGAGTACAACATCCTCGATATCTCGCAGACGGGCGAGGGGCAGTCGCCGGTGGTGACTTTCTCCTTCACGGATCCGACTAACGACGGCCAGGCCTACGACATCGCCAACGATGCGCCGTTCACGCAGACCGACGGCAGCACGCGCATCCAGATGCTCTTCGCCTGGCCGACGAGCGACTACACGAACGTCGCCAACGCCAGCGGCACGGCCGTGACCGGCGGCGCCCCGGCGAGCCCGAAGAGCGTCTCGCTGGTCGCGGATGGGACCGGGCTCCCCTCATACGTCCAGGATAACGGCGACGGCACCTACAGCGTGCTCACGTCGCAATTGCCGAGCCCGCTAACCGTGCCGGCGACCACGCCGCCGCTGGGCTCGGGTGCGGTCTCGATCGAGGGCCATCCGGCCGGCGAGTTCGAGGGCGATACCTCTTTCGACGCCGAGGCGGTCGACGAGGTCCCGGTGACAGGCGCGGTGAAGGCCTTTGCCATCAACGACGCGAGTCCGCAGCCCCGGCGCAGCGTGGTGGATCTGGCCAAGTGCCAGGCATGCCACGAGCAGAACGACGGGCTGTCGCTGCACGGCAGCAACCGCACCGACAACATCCAGCAATGCGTGATGTGCCACAACCCGAACAACACGGATCTGGAGGTGCGGCCGGCTGACCCCGACACCACGGTCAACGGGCTCAATGAGGGCACAGTCGCCAATGTCTTCAGCGGTCGGACCCAGGACCCGGAGGACGACCTGGAGTCGCAGACGATCGACATGAAGTACATGATCCATGCGATCCACGGCGCCGACATCCGCGAGGACGACTACGAACTCATGGGGTTCGGCCACAGCCTGAACAACTTCGCCGAGGTGGCCTACCCGCGGTCGTCAGGCGAGTGCCGCGCCTGCCACGAGGAGGGTAGCTACGAGCTGCCGATCACGAACTCCGTCGAGCGCGGGGTCAGCCGGACCGCCATCCTCGGGACGACGAACCAGACGCAGGCCACCGTGGACGAGGCCGCGAGGGACACCCAAGCGGGCGGCTCGTTCGGTGGCGCGACCTTCATCGGCACCGCAACGGATCCGACGGACGATAACAACGTTAGTCCGACGGCCGCCGTGTGTACCTCGTGCCATGATTCGGACTCGGCGCGCGATCACATGAGCCGGCGCGGCACGGCCGGCAACTCGCAGGGCGACGGCTTCGTGGCCGACCCGTTCGCCGACGGCGTCGCCGGTTCGGATGCCCATGACGCCATCACCAATGCCGATACCCAGGCGAAGATCGACGCCGCGATGCCCGACAGCGAGAACTGCGCCTTCTGCCACGGCCCGGGGCGGAGCGTCGACATCGCCGATGCGCACGATCTAGGCGATTAGGGATGTGGCGGGCCCGGGTCGCTCCGCGCGGCCCGGGCCGGGCGGCTCGGCAAGGGAGGTCGTCCGCGCGGGCGACATAGAACAACAGCAATCAACGGGAATGCCGGTTTGCCTGATCATCACCGTGTGACTGCCCGTGGGGCCGCCGCGGTGGCCCTGCTGGTCGGCGGAATCGTGCTCGGCACGCCCGCGCGGGCGGCCGAGGACGGCGGCGGCGATGGCGACCAGGCGCCGATGCCCACCTATACCGAGGCGGGCGCCGACACCTGCCTCAAGTGCCACGGCGGCGAGGACGAGCCGCACATCGGCGCGGTCATGAAGGGCCCGCACGGCGTGATCGGCGACCCGGACACGCCGTTCGCGGGCTCCCAGTGCGAGGCCTGCCACGGCCCCGGGGGCGACCACGCCGGGCGCGTCGGCTTCGGCGAGGAGCGTCCGCCGATGCCGGCGTTCGGGCCCAACTCGCTCTGGTCCGAGGAGCGCGAGAACCGGATCTGCGCGGACTGCCACCGCGGCCAGTCCCACGGGGCCTGGGCGGGCAGCGTCCACCAGCGCCAGGAGGTCGGCTGCGCCGACTGCCACGAGTCGCACGCGCGGCGCGACCCGACGACGGTGACTTCACGGCAGGCGGGCGTCTGCTTCGATTGCCACACCGAGCAGAAGGCGCAGGCGAGCCGCGCGTACACGCACCCGCTCCGCCATGGCCAGATGGATTGCGCGTCCTGCCACAAGCCGCACGGCTCGCTGACCGAGGCGATGCTCAAGCGCCCGACGCTCAACCAGACCTGCTACGAGTGCCACGCGGAGAAGCGCGGCCCGCACCTGTGGGAACACGCACCGGTAACCGAGGACTGCTCGCTGTGCCATCGGCCACATGGCTCGAATCACGAGGGCATGCTGACGCAGCGGTCGCCGCTGCTGTGCCAGGAATGCCATTCGCGCCTGGGCCACCCGAGCATCGGTCGCACCGGTAACGACCTGCCCTCGGGGACGCCGTCGGCGTTCCTGCTGTCGGGCAGTTGCACGAACTGCCATACGCAGGTGCACGGCTCCAATAGTCCATCGGGATCCAACCTGAGCCGGTAGGGCCGCCTGGGGGGCTGGTTATGTCGAGCGACGATGCGATGCGCTGCAACGACCGGCTGACACTGATGGTCGCCGGCTGCCTGCTGATCGCCGCGGCGCCGGTGGTGGCCGAAGACGGCGACCAGGGCAACGGCCCGTCCGATGGCGAGTACGGCTCGTTCTCCCTGCCCCCGGCGGACACGGAGGGCTGGGCGTGCAATGACTGCGAGTTCCCGTCGGGCTGGAACGGCAGCCTGAGCCTCGGCGGCGGCTATGTCTCGGAGGATTCGTTCGCCTTCGGCCATTACCGGGGCCTCGAGGAAGAAGGGGGATTCGCGATCCTGGGCGCCGATGCGATCTATCGCGGCGATGACGCCCGCTACATCGACATCCTCGGCGAGGACCTCGGCATCGACAGCCGCTCGTTGCGGGTGGAGGGTGGCCGCCAGGGTCGCTACAGCCTCTATCTGGATTACACCGAGATACCCGAGTTCCCTTTCAACGACACGCAGACCATCTTCCGCGGCGCGGGCTCGACGGATCAGCGGCTGCCCGGCGGGTGGGTGCGCTCGGGTTCCACAGGCGGCATGACCGCGCTCGACGCCAGCCTGCGGGATGTCGACATCGCGCAGGAGCGCGAGCAGGTCGACCTCGGCGCGGAGCTCCTCCAGGGCAACGCATGGCGATTCAACCTCGATTACAGCGAATCGAGGCAGGAAGGGAGCAAGGTCAAGGGCGGCAGCTTCCTGTTCCGTTCGTCCGAGCTGATCACGCCGGTCGACTACGAAACCAGGACCCTCGACGCGTCGGCCGCCTATGTCCGCGACCGCTGGCAGCTCAAGGCCGCCTACCGCGTGTCGACGTTCGACAACGACAACGACGCCGTGCGCTGGGAGAACCCGTTCACCTCCGCGTTCGGCGCCGACGAGGGTCAGCTGTCACTGGCCCCGGACAACGAGTTCCACCAGGTCGCCGTCTCCGGCTCCTGGCGGGCCCCGGGCTCGACGACCGTGGCGGGGCGCCTTGCGCTGGGCCGCATGGAACAGGACGAGGCATTCCTGCCGACGACGGTGAATGGCGGGATCTCGACGCCGGCCCTGCCGCGCAGCGATCTGGAGGGCGAGGTCAACACGCGGACCGCGAACCTGCGCGTCACCAGCGACCTCACGGAGCGCCTGTCGGGCATCGCCGAGCTCGACTACGACGAGCGCGACAACGATACCCCGCGCGACGCCTTCACCCAGGTGAGCACCGACTCGGTCATTGCCGACGTGCGCAGGAACCGGCCGTACAGCCATGAGCGCATCGGCGTCGACCTGGGGCTCGATTACCGCTGGTCGAACAGCTTGACGTTCGCCGGTGCCGTCGAGCACCAGGAGACCGACCGCACGTTCCAGGATGCAGAGGAGGTCGAGACGGATACCGTCTGGCTGGAGGCGCGCGCGAATCCGACGCCCCGGCTCAATGTCCGCGCGCGCCAGACGTTCGAGGACCGCTCGGCGGACCGCGACCCGTTCCGCTTGACCCCGACGGAGAACCCGGACCTGCGCCGCTACCATCTCGCCGAGCGCGAACGCTATGCGACACGCGTCGGCGTGGATTACCTGGTCGGCACGACGACGACCGTCGGCTTGGCGGTGGAATTCGGTAACGAGGACTACACGGACACGATCGTGGGACTGACCGAGGGCCAGACGCGCAGCATCACCTTCGATGTTTCGACGGCACCGGCCGAGGGGATCACGACGAACGGCTTCGTCTCCACCCAGCGGCTGGAGGCGGAGGTCGCCGGGGCCGACAATATCAACGGTGCGGCCTGGACCGCCGACCAGGTGGACCGGTTCTGGACCTTCGGCGCCGGCCTGGAGGTCGCCGAGCTGCCCGGCAAGTGGGAGAAGGGAAGACTCGACTTCACCTACTCGCACGCCGACGGCGATTACAGCATCGACAAGCAGGGCGTCACGGCACCGCCGTTTCCCGACCTGAACACCGAGCGCCTGAGCCTCGAGCTCAGTGCCCAGCGTCCGCTGCGCCAGAATGTGGACCTGCAGCTCGGCTACCTGGTCGAGGATCTGCGCGAGGACAATTTCTTCAAGGACGGCGTCGAGCCGGACACGATCCCCACGGTGCTCACGCTGGGCGATGAATCGTACGACGACACCGTGCAAGTGCTGCGGGTCTCGGTGGCGTTGCGATTCTAGGGCCGGTCGAGAATGGCACCTGCCCGGCGCACGACAGGGAGGGCGGAGGCCGGGCAGGCAAGCGGGCAACCTCCCCGGAGTCCGCGGCGCTTGACCCCGTCGCCGTCGGCGGTGGATGCCCCCGGGTAAGCGCCGTTCGGGGCTGTCGGATCAACCCGGGCCCGCTGCGCGTGATTGCTGGCCAGCACGGGCGCGGAGCCGGATCGAGGATGGTTGCAACCCGGCGCGAGGGCCCGGATCCGATGGCGGGCCGCGAGGGTCTGACGGTGCGCCGCGTGCACTTGCCGGTTCAGTCGCGCCCCGCGGCGATGAGCTCCAGTTCGGCTGGATCACGGATCCAGAGACGCCGCGGGCTGTGCTCGACGCGCAGCAATTCCTCGTGCTCGAGTTCGTGCAGGCAGCGCGACACCGTTTCGTGGGTGACGTCGAGGAGATTGGACAGATCCTTCTGCTTGAGCGGGAATTCGAACCAGACCGTGCCGTCGTCGACAGCCGAGCTCTGGAGCCGCGCGGTCAGCGTCGCCAGCACGTAGGCCAGGCGCTGGCGCACGGGCGTGCGTCCGTTGCGCGCGACCTTGGAGAGCTTGGGCCCCTCGTCGCGCCCGAGCAGGCGTGCCAGGATGCGATAGAAGTCGGGGTCCGTCGACGCGGCATTGCAGATCACGCGGGACGGCAGATGCAACACGAGCGCAGAACTCACGCAGCGGGCTTCGGTGGAGCGTGGCTCGCCGGCGCAGAAGCTGCGATGGCCGAAGGACTGCCCCGCGGTCGCCAGGCGCAGGGCCGCTACATAGCCGTTGTGCGCCTTCCATTCGAGCAGTATGCATCCATGACAGACGACGAATATGCCATCGGCGGCGCTGTCCTGCGCATAGACGAGCTCGTTGGGGCGAAAGCGCAATTGATCCGATGTGGCATCCAGCAGGCTCAGCGTTTCACCAGCCACATCCGGGCCGAGGGCTTGCGTGATCACGGCACGCATGGACGACCTCCGCAGCGGGAGCGATACCGGACGCTGCCCCTGGGTGGAGCCGCCGGGGCGGCGACGATAGCACTGAGGCCCGCGGCGCAACCAGCCCAACGGCGGCCGGGTACCGTCGGCGGCCCGCACCGGGGCAAGCCGTGCAGCCGTCGTGCCGGGGGCTGGGTCCGGCGGCCGCGGGTCGATCGCGCCGGAGGCGGCGAGCGCCCGCGCGGCGAGCCATGCCGCGTCGAGGTCCGGGGGCCCTTGTCGGCCCCGTCAGCGGGCAGGCGGCGCGTCGGCGGCGTGGCTGCGCTGCGCATGTCGCCATCGCGAGGCATGCACGGCGCGGCGTACCGCAACCGCAGCGCCCGATCTGGCTGAGACCGGACACCCCGGGGTATAGTCTCATGGCGCGCGTGCGCGATCCGGGCCACGGCACGCAGTCGAGCCGCGTCGGATCGGATCGCAGTGGCGCGATCGGCGGTCAAGCCCCGGCATCGGGATCGACGTGGGCGGCGCCCCGGCGCGTGGAGCCGCGGGCAACGGCCGTTCACGGCGAATCCGAGCCGCTGCGCGTCATGGGCCGCTGGTGCGGCCGCATGGCGGCACGGAAAGCGCGTGACCGCCGCCGCGGCCACCCGGATGCGGCGCGTTCGGTGCGCGGCCGGTTGCGCCCCATGACGTCCGGGAACGAGGGGGTTGCACGGAGGCATTCGGGCGGGGTGCCCCGTCGTCATTGCGACCGGTGGCGACCGCCCCTGGGTGATCGATAACGCGGAGTGGTCGCGATGACTGACGAGATCGATGTGCGCAAACTGGGTCCGTCGCCCGTGGTCGCCGAGCTCGACGATGAGCAGTGCGCGCGGCTCGCGGACCGGATGCACGCGATCCGACTGGCCGACGGCGAGGTCCTGGTCGAGGAAGGCGAACGGAATCTGCGACTCTTCCTGCTGGTTCGGGGGCAGCTCGAGGTCGTCGCGACCCGGTCGGGTGAACGGGAGATCGTCCATGTGATGCACTCGGGCGAATGCGCCGGAACGCGTGCCTTCGTCGATCGGTCGCCGCGGCGGGCGACACTGCGCGCCCGCGGCGAAGCGGAGGTGTACGGCCTCCTGCCCGAGGACTTCGAGGCATTGATCGATTCCGACCCGTGGCTCGTCTATCGCGTCATGCGGGCTATCTTCCGCATCACCCACCGCAACCTGCTGCGCATGAACGAAGAGGCGTCGGAACTCGCGAACTACGTCATGAAGGCCCATGGCCGTTATTGATCACCCCGGCCGGCGATAGCCGGCTCGCACGGGCCGGCGCATGCCCGGTCCGCCCGCGGTTCGCCGTGCGAGGCGGCGCCGGACGGACCGTGCAACGGCGAATCCGGCCAGGCGAGGCGGCGGGCCACTGGGAGCCTGTCCCGGCAACCCTGTACCGACTGTGCCCGTGCCACAGCGGCATCTTTTGGTGAGCGCTCGACTCACATGGCGACCCCCATGCTCGTCTCACGATCGCTCAACCTGCCTCGCTGTGCCACGCGCTCGCGACGGCACGGATTGCCCGGACAGGCTCCTAGTGGCGCTCGGCGCGCTCGCAGATCTCGCGCGTCATGCCTTCGAAGATGAGCTGGTGGAACGGGGCGAGCGGATACCAGTAGAGCAGGCCGGCGATCCCGGCCGGTTGCCAGTACGCGGTCGCCGCGAGGCGGGTTCCGCCGTTGTCGAGCGGCGCCAGGGTGAACTCCAGCACGCCGGCGCCGGGTGCTTTCATGCCGAAGCCCAGGGTCAACCGGCGCTCGGGCTCGAGGCCGATGACGTGCCAGGAGTCGACGTGGTCGCCCTCGTGCAGCTCGGTGGGATGGCTTCGGCCATGGCGGAGTCCCGGACCCCCGGCCATCCAGTCCAGCACCTCGCGCAGCGTCCACAGGCCGTTGAGGTAGAAATAGCGGTTGACGCCGCCGATCGACTGCAGCACCGACCAGACCTGTGCGGGCGGCGCGGTTGTCGTGTGGCTGCCACTCGCGCGTTTGGGGTAGTAGGCGTAATCGTGACGGTTGTGGCGCATGGAGAATGCTCCCTCGACCCAGCGATCGCAGGCCCCCTCGCTGCGTTCGGCCTCGAAGACCGCCCGCACGGACGCTTCGAGGGGGATCAGTGGTTGGTCGACGAGCCGGCACAACCTCCGGTCGCTCGTCGTGAAGTCGTTGTTCATGCCCTCGATCAGCGCTCGGGCAATCGGGGTCGGCACCGTCGTCACGAGCGGGAACCCCAGCGCGAAGACCCGCGGCGACACGCCGGGCACGCACGGCATGGGCGGTGCCCGCCGGCCCAGCGTCGCCGGGATCTGGCGCATCATCTGCTCATAGGTGACGTCCTCGGGGCCCCCGGCGTCATAGATGGCATCGGCGGTCTCGGGGACGTCGGGCACCCGGTGCAGGTACTCGAGCAGATTGTCCAGGGCGATCGGCGTGGTCGCGCGCCGCGCGGCGCGCGGAAGCAGGACCAGCGGCAGATGCAGGACCACGTCGCGCATCGTTTCGAATGCCGCGGAGCCGGGGCCGACGACGATCCCCGCGCGGATCTCGGTGACCGGCACCGTCCCCCGGCCCAGGATCTCGCCCGTGCGCGCTCGCGAGAGCAGATGCTCGCTGGCCGCGTTGGGCGGAACCAGTCCCCCGAGGTAGACGATGCGCTCGACACCGGCCGCGGCGGCCGCCAGGCGGAAGTGGTCCGCGGCGAGTTCGTCGATCCGACCGAAGCCCTGTCCGGCCGCCATGGAATGGACCAGGTAGTAGGCCACGCTGACGCCTGCGAGCGCTGGCTCGAGCGAATCGGGCTGCAGGGCATCGGCTTCGCCGATCTCGACGCCGGGCCACGCGCGCGCCGCGAGCGGGCCCCGGCGTCTCGCGACCGCCCGGACCGCAAGACCGCGAGCCCGCAGGTACGGCACGAGATGGCGGCCGATGTAGCCGCTGGCGCCGAAGACGAGGCGCAGCCCCGGGGTGTCGTCACTGGGTGCCATAGGGGGTCGTGCCCGAGTCGCGGGTTCGCGCGGGTCGATGGCGGCCATGGGCCCGCGCGCGCTCGCGGGCGCGGTGCCGTGCGTGCGCGGGGCGGCCGGTGCCCCGACGCGCGGTCAACAGATGCGCGGCAAGGGATCCTCCTCGAGCTCGTCGAGGACGCGCTGGCCGCCGAGCTCGGTCTCGAGGGCGACCTCGCCCGGCGGCGACCCGATCTCGCCGATCACGGCCGGCCGCGGCGCGGCGCCGCAGGCGGCGAGCAGCTCCAGTGCGCGCTCGGTTTCCTCGGCGGCGAGCACCGCGACGAGCCGGCCCTCGCAGGCCAGATACAGCGGATCGTAACCGAGCAGCTCGCAAACCCCGGCGGTCGCCTCACTGACCGGGACGTCGCCCTCGTGGAGCCTGATCCCGAGCCCCGTCTGGCGTGCGATCTCGTTGACCACCGTGGCCAGCCCGCCCCGGGTCGGATCGCGCATGAAGCGAACGCCCGGGCAGCCCATCAGCGCGTGCGCGGCCGGCGCGACGCTGGCGGTGTCGGAGTGGAGGTCCCCGCGCATGCCGAATTCCTCGCGCGCGAGCATCACCGCCGCGCCGTGGTCGCCGACCGGACCGCTGACCACGATCCGGTCGCCGGTCCGGACCGCGGCGGCGCCCAGCCGGGGGCCGTCGATCGGGCTGCCGAGCCCCGTGGTCACGAGATACACGCCGCCGCACTCGCCGCGCCCGACGACCTTGGTGTCGCCGGCCACGACGGCGACGCCGCAGTCGCGCGCCGCGGCTGCCAGGGCGTCCACGATCCGCTCGAGCAGCGCGATCTCCGTGCCTTCCTCGAGGAACGCGTTGAGCGTGAGGTAGCGCGGCAGCGCCCCGGCCACCGCGAGGTCGTTGACCGTGCCGTGCACGGCGAGCGAGCCGATGTTGCCGCCGGGAAACTCGAGCGGGTCGACGGTGAAGCCGTCGGTCGTCACCAGCAGGCGGCCATCGCCCAGCTCGAGCGGGCTCGCGTCCACGGTGACATCCAGGCAGGGGTTGGCCAGGCGCTGCGCGAACAGGTCGTCGATCAGCTCGCGCATGTAGCGACCGCCGTTGCCGTGGGCGAGTCCGATCCGCTTCACTTGCTCCATCGCGCGTCCTCCGGTCGCGAATCCGTCGTCGCGTCGCCCGCGTGCGCATCGCGGGCGGCGACCTCGACGAGCTGGCCGTAGCTGATCCCGGCGTCGTTGACGGGGACCTGCGCCGGCATGACGGTCTCGTAGCCGGCGGCGGCCAGCTCGCGCGTTGCCGCTGCACACAGTAATCGATTCTGGAATACCCCGCCCGTGAGGCCGACGCGCGCCACGCGGCCCGGCGGGGCGATGCGCCGTGCCTGTTCGGCCAGGGCCCGGGCCAGGCTCGCATGGAAGACGCCGGCGCGCTCGCCGAGCGGACGCCGGGCATCGGCCATGACCGGTACCAGCGGCCGCCAGTCGATCCGGCCGATGCCCGCGTCGTCCCATGCCAGCGGCAACGGCTCGGGCGCGGCGTCACCGGCGACCGCCTCGAGCCGGGCGGGTCCCTCGCCCTCGTAGCTCGCGCGCTGGACGACGCCCGCGAGGGCCGCGGCGCCGTCGAACAGGCGCCCGACGGCGCTCGTGTCCGGGGCATTCAGGCCGCGTTCCCATGCGCGTCTCAGCAGCGGATCCGGTGGTCCGGCCGACGGCGTCCACTCGAGCCCGGCCGCCCAGGCCATTGCCAGCGCGGTGCGCCACGGCTGTCGCACGGCGCGCTCGCCGCCGGGCAGGCGGATGGGCAGCAGGCTGGCGACGCGTCGCCATCGCCCGGGTCCGCCCAGCAGGGCCTCGCCCCCCCAGAGCGCGCCACCCGCGCCGTAGCCGACCCCGTCCCAGGTGAACACGAGCAACGGCGCGGGGGCCTCGATCTCGCCGGCGAGCGCCGAGGCGTGCGCCTCGTGGTGCAGCACCCGGATCAGCGGCAGTCCGCTGTCGCGGGCCCAGCGGGTGTTGGGGAAGTCCGGGTGGGCGTCGCACACCACCCGGGCCGCGTCGACCCCGTACAGCCGCTGCAGGTCGGCGACCCCGCGCCGAAAGAGCGCGCGTGCACGCGGTGATTCGAGGTCGCCCAGATGGGGTGATACCACGCCGCGGTGGCCCCAGCCGAGGGCGACGGTGTTCTTCAGGAACGCGCCGACGGCGAGCGTCGCGGTGCCCGGCTCCAGGGGCAGCCGGCGCTCGAGCGGCGCATTGCCGCGGCCGAGGCGCAACGGCCGGGTATGGCCGCCGATGGATCGATAGACGGGGTCGTCGGCGGGCCGTTCGATGGGGCGATCGTGGTGGACGAACGCGTCCGCGACCGCCGCCAGGCGGTCCTCGGCGTCGGCCTCGGTCGTGACGACGGGCTCGCCACTGACGTTGCCGGAGGTCGCGACCAGGGGGCGCCCGATGTCGTCGAGCAGCAGGTGGTGCAAGGGGCTGTAGGCCAGCATGAGGCCGACGTCGCCGACCCCGGGGGCGATCCCGGGGGCGAGCGCGGCGCCGGCGCGGCGCGGCACGAGCACGATCGGACGCACCGGATCGGCAAGCCGATGCGCCGCGTCGCTGTCCAGGTCGGCGAGCTCGCGCGCTGCATCGAGGCCGTCATCGCCGCGCTCGGGGAGCAGGACGGCGAGCGGCTTGTCCGGGCGGTTCTTGCGCGCCCGCAGGCGCTGCACGGCGTCCTCGTCGGCGGCGTCGCAGATCAGGTGGTAGCCGCCGATGCCACGGACCGCGACGATGCAGCCGTCCATGATGGCACGCCGACAGGCGCCGAGCGCGGCCTCGTTGCCCGCGGCGTCGCCCGCGGACGCGCGCCATCGCAGCCGGGGCCCGCAGCGCGGGCAGGCCAGTGGCTCGGCGTGGAAACGCCGGTCTTCCGGGTCCTCGTACTCGCGGCGGCAGTCGGTGCAGAGCGGGAAGCCGGCCATCGTGGTGCGACCGCGGTCGTAGGGCATGCCGCGGATGATCGTGTAGCGCGGGCCGCACTGGGTGCAGTTGATGAAGGGGTAGCGATAGCGCCGGGCACCGGGATCGCGCAGTTCGGCGAGACAATCGGCGCAGGCGAACTGGTCCGGCGGCACGTGGATCGGGGCATGGGCCGCGGGGTCGCGACTGGCGACGATGGCGAACGCGCGCAGCCCCTCTACGGCCACGGCTTCCGCGTCGGCGAGGCGCGGTTGCGCGAAGGGCGGGGCCGCGGTCTCCAGCTGCGCGCGGAACCGGGCCAGGGCCCCGGGCGCGCCCTCGGCGTGGATCGTGACCGTGCCCCCCTCGTTGCAGACCCAGCCGGCGATGTCGTGCGCGCGGGCCAGGCGATAGACGAATGGCCGAAAGCCCACGGCCTGGACGCGCCCCTCGATGCGCAGGCGCTGCGCACGGATATCGGCCGCTGCGTCGGCGGCGTGGCCTCGACCGCGGGGCGACGCGCTCATCCGGCGGCGGCGTCGCCGGCCCCCGGCCGTTTCCAGTCCAGGCGCCGGTGGATCGCGAGATGCCGCGGTGTCCAGCCGGGCTGCCAGTGGTGGACGAAGCGGTAACGCGCGACGTGGTAGCTCGGATCGAAACCGTAGAAGTTGAGCCGCATCCGCTCGAGCTCGGCCTCGCGATGGTCGGCCAGGGGACGCTCGGCCTCGTCGGCGGCCAGGCGCTGCGCCTTCGCCGCGACGTGATCGTCGAAGGCGGGGTCGGCGGCGAAACCCCGGGCGAGCGCCCGGCTGTGCTCGGCGAAGCCCGGCGGATCGCCCGGCCCGACGCTGTCCGCCAGCCCGGCGCGCAGGGCCGCGTCCACGCCCAGCGGCAGGCGACGCTCCATGACGGCGGTGGCGCCCGCGTCGCCGGCGCGCCGGGGCAGCAGGTAGGTCCAGTACTCGGATCCGTACAGGTTGCCCATGTTCTTGTAGTGGGGATTGAGCACGACACCGCGGCGCATGACGACATGATCGGCCGCCAGGGCCAGGAACACCCCGCCGGCACCCGCGTTGGCGCCGAGTGCGGTGACCGTCAGGCGGTCGGTGGTGCGGATGACGGCCTCGGTGAGATCGTCCATCGCGTTGATGTTGCGCCAGGACTCGTCCGCGGGGCTGTCGGCCGCCTCGATCACGTTGAGATGCAGGCCGTTGGACCAGAAATCACGTCCGCCCGCGAGCACGAGCACGCGCGTGGGCCGTCCGCACGCGAGCCGGTAGGCGGCCAGGAGGCGTTCGCACTGGGCCGTGCTCATCGCCCCGTTGTAGAAGTCGAAGTGCAGGATCCCGACGCGGCCGATCTCCTCGTAGCGGATCTCGCGGAACGTCGCCCCGCCGTCGTCCTCGTCGGGGCCGAGGGGGGATTCGGGGACGGTGTCCAGGCGCTGCCCGAGCACGGTGGTCGCCGGCAGCTTGAACCCGGGGGCATCCTCGGTGGTGGCGCGAAGGTGGCCGATCCAGACCGCCGCGTCGGTCGTTGCCACGCACACGGCACCCGCGCGCCGCGCGATCACCGTGCCCGGCTCGCCCCGGAGCCTCGCCTCGGGATGCGCGTCGAACAGCCGGCACGGGACGCCGAGGAGCTCGTCGGCCACGCCGGGCGCGCCGTCGGCCGCACGGATGCGGCGCAGGACCGTCTCCGTGTCGTCGCGCGTCCAGTCGATCGCGCGCTCGGACTGGCGGATGGGGTCGCGCCAGCCGTTGCCGCGGCTCACCGCCAGCTCCGCGGGCGGTGCCGGGCGGAACGTCGAGTCGCCGACGCGCGTCAATGCCTCGAGCACCGCCGCGGTGGCGGCTTCGGTGACGTCGAGTCGATACACGCTGCTCTTGCGCGCCGCGCGCATGCGGAAGAGCCGGTAGGCCCAGACCGGCCCCGCGTCGAAGCGCGCGTCGGCCTGCAGCACGGTGACGCCCCACTCGTCATGGCCTTCCTGGACGGCCCAGTCGAGCGACGACGGGCCGCGATCGCCCGGTGCGCCGGGATGAACCACCAGGCACAGCCGGTTCTGCCAGATGGGGTCCGGGATGCGGTGCCTGAGCAGGGGCGCGACGATCACGTCGGGGCGGAAGAGCTCGACCGCCTCGGTGGTCATGGCGTCGTTGATATAGAACTCGACCGAGACCCGGTGGTCGAGCTCGGAGAGCTCGACGTGCAGGCGCTGGGTCAGGCTGTTGAAAGCCTCGGTCAGCAGGAGTACGCGCATGGCGGGGCTACGCACTCTCCGAGGTATCGGCCGGCGCGGTCTTGCGATGCCGGTACTTGTAGTACGCGGCGCAGGCCCCCTCGGACGAGACCATGCAGGACCCGATCGGATTGGTCGGCGTGCACACGGTGCCGAAGATCGTGCAATCGGTCGGCTTCTTCACACCCCGGATGATCGCCGGGCACTCGCAGGCCTTGTTCTCGCGCACGGGCTTCGCCTGCAGCTCGAATCGCTGCTCGGCGTCGAGGTCGGCATAGGCCGACCGGATCCGCAGGCCGCTGTAGGGGACCTCGCCGAGGCCGCGCCAGTCGAAGCGGGCGCGCAGCTCGAAGACCTCGGCCACCATCCGCTGCGCCTTGGCATTGCCGTCGCGGGAGACACCGCGCGTGAACTGGTTCTCGACCGCGGTGCGACCCTCGTTGAGCTGGCGCAGGAGCATGCGGATCGAGGCCATCACGTCGAGGGGCTCGAAACCGGAGATGACCACCGGGCGCTCGTACTCCTCGGCGAAGAACTCGTAGGGACGGCTGCCGATGATCGTGGAGACGTGCGACGGGCCGAGGAAGCCGTCGACGCGCACGCTGTCGAGCGACCGCACGTCGGGCGAGTCCAGGATCGACTGGATCGCCGACGGCGTCAGGACATGGTTGCAGAACACGGAAAAGTTCGACAGCCCGAGGCGCCGGGCCTCGAGCACGGCCACCGCCGTCGGCGGCGTGGTCGTCTCGAAACCGATGGCGAAGAACACGACCTCGCGGTCGGGGTTGGCCTGCGCGATCTCGAGCGCTTCGGTGGCCGCGTACACCATGCGCACGTCGCAGCCCTCGGCCCGGGCCCGGAGCAGGCTCTGCTTGCGCGACGCGGGCACACGCATCATGTCGCCGTAGGTCGCGAGGATGACGCCCGGGGTGCGCGCCAGGCGAATCGCCATGTCCAGGCGCGCGGTCGACAGCACGCACACGGGGCACCCCGGGCCGTGCACCATGCGCACGTTGTCCGGGAGGAGGTCCTGGACGCCGTAGCGGAAGATGGCGTGCGTGTGACCGCCGCAGAATTCCATCAGGTTGTAGACGCGCCCCGGATCGGCCTCCTCGGCCACGGCCCGTCTCAGCCCCTTGGCGGTGTCGCCGTCACGAAACTCGCGGATATATCGCATCACCCGATTCCCCGATGTGCTCTGCGATCTCGGCGAAAAGCGCCAGCGTCTTCTCGGCTTCCTCGACGTCGAGCCGTGCGATCGCGAAGCCCGTGTGGACGATGACGTAGTCGCCCACGCTCACATCGTCCACGAGCGCCAGCGATATCTGGTTGCGGGTACCGCCGACGTCGATCTCGGCGCGATCGTCGCCGTCGATGTCCACCACCCGAGCGGGAACGGCCAGGCACATTGTCGTATCCTCCCTTGCCGCAGCGCCCACTAGCTCGTGGCGAGCGCGGCCCGTGCGGTCGCGCTCGAATCCATCTCGGAGTGCAGCCAGTCGAGCCACGGCTCCAGTGCCCGGGTGCGGCGCGCAGCGACCTCGAGCAGGGGAGCCCCGGTCCCGAGTGCGGCGAGCGTTGCCCGGGCGCGGGCCGGATCGAAATCATCGAGCACTTCGAGCAGATCGCACTTGGTCAGCAACGCCAGGTCGGCGGCGCGGAACATGACCGGATACTTCGCGGGCTTGTCGTCGCCTTCGGTCACGGCGAGCAGCGCGACGTTGCGGTGCTGTCCGAGGTCGAAGCTCGCGGGGCACACGAGGTTGCCGACGTTCTCGATGAAGAGCAGATCGATCGCGTCCAGATCCAGCGCGTGCAGCGCCTCGTGGACGAGGTGGGCGTCCAGATGGCAGGCGCTGCCGGTGGTGATCTGACGGGCGCTCACGCCGTGGCTGCGCAGGCGATCCGCGTCGTTTTCCGTCTCCAGGTCGCCGACGATCACGCCGACCCGGTAGTCGCCCTCGAGCGCGCGGATCGTCTGCTCGAGCAGCGCGGTCTTGCCGGCGCCGGGCGAGGACATGAGATTGATCGCGCGGACTCCGTGGGCATCGAAATGGGCCCGGTTGTGCCCCGCCTGGCGGTCGTTGCCCGCGAGCAGACTGGAGAGGACCTCGACGGCGGAATGGCCGTGGTCGTGGTCATGGGCGTGCGCGGCGTGGCGGTTGCCTTCGGTGATGTTGCATCCGCACGTGTTACACATGATCGGCTGCCTCGCTCGGTTGCGGCTCGCAGGGGGCATTGCCCCCGTCGGTGCGGTTCAGCTCCACCCTGACCAGCTGCATTTCGTCGCCCTCGACGAGCCGAGTGCGGTAGCTGTGGCAGGCGGCGCACACCAGTCGATTGGCCGCCACCTCGCATTCGGCCCCGCATTCGAGGCAGGCCACGCGCACCGCCGTGAATTCGATCTCCAGCGCGGCCTGCGCGGCGACCGTTCCGGCGCGGGCGAGCGTGAAGGCGCTCTCGAGCAGCGGCGGCTCGACCCCCGACAGCGGGCCGACGCGCACCACGATCCGCGTGACCGCATCGGCACGCTGCGCAACGGCCACGTGGCCGACCTGATCCAGCAGACCTTGGCACAGGGCCAGCTCGTGCACGGCAGACTGTCCGCTGAGAAGACGCTTCCATCCTAGTCGGGGCCAGCCCCTGCGGGAGTTGATCCACATCAAGTTCCGCCGAAGCTCCGGGCCCGGCCCCATACTGGCAACCGTGTCGTTGATGCAGGTCAATTCGGGAGGCGCGGTGTTCGGGGTGTAATTACAGCGTCCCCTTGCCAGAGGCCGCGGGGTATGCACGAACCATCGACCCATCCCGCCGCGGGCGCCCCGGCCCGTGCGGCAGACGGTGCCCCGGTCACCGTCCTCGGTGTCGGCAGCACCCTGCGCAGCGACGACGGGGTCGGCGTTCACGTGCTGGCCGAGCTGACCGACCGCGTTCACGCGGACGTCACGCTGGTCGACGGCGGTACACTCAGCTTTTCCCTCCTGGAGACGATCGCGGGCACCGATGGCCTGATCGTGATCGACGCCGCGAAGCTGGGTGCGGCCCCGGGCACGGTGCAGGTGTTTGCGGGCACGGACATGGACAGGTTCCTCAACCGTCGCGGCGCCGTCAGCGTGCACGAGGTGAGCATCGCGGAGCTGATGGACATGGCCCGGCTGCGCGACGAGCTGCCGGGGCGCCGGGCGCTGGTCGCGATCGAGCCCGATGAGCTCGACTGGGGCTCGCGTCCCGGGACCGCGGGCGCGACGGCGCTGCCGCTTGCCGCGCAGGCGGTCGTCGAGCTGATCGAGGCGTGGCGCCCATGAGTCGCCTGTCGCAGATCCCGGTCACCGTCGAATCGGGCCCCGTCGCGTCGGGCACGCCCGAGAGCCAGCGCGGCCTCGGCGGGGGCGTGACCGCGGTGTTCCACGAGATCGCCGCGCACCTGGAGCGGCTCGCGAGCGCGGGCGAGGCGGGTTGCGTCGATCTTGCAACGATGCCGCTGTCGCACGCGGACTACGAGCAGTTGCGCGATGCGCTCGGAGAAGGGGAAGTGGATGCCCAGGTGTTCGCGGACGGCGTCTCCCGTGTCCGCGAGACTGCGGTCCACGGGGTCTGGTGGATCGGACACCGCGACCCGGAAGGCAATGTGCTTGCCGAGTCGATCGAGGTGACAACCATGCCGCGGATCCTGCGGACGGACGAGGCCGACCTTGCCGCGGGCGTCGAGCGGATCCGGCAGCGGCTCGCGGCGTACGCAGATCACGGCTCGAGCGCGGGGGGTAACGAGCATGCCTGACAGACAAGCGCCACCGACAGTGGGCGAGACGCTCTCGAAGAAGGGGGTCAGCCGCCGCCGGTTCCTCAAGTTCTGCACCGCCACCGCGGCCATGATGGGCATGCCGCCCATCGTCGGCGAGGCGTGGGCCGAGACGTTGACGAAAAAGCGTCGCCCGTCGGTGCTCTACATGCCCTTCCAGGAGTGCACGGGCTGCTTCGAATCGCTGACACGCGCCGCCTCGCCCTCGATCGAGAAGCTGCTCTTCGACGTCATCTCCCTCGATTACAATCACACGATCATGGCGGCCGCCGGGCATCAGGCCGAGCAGGCGATCGAGAACGCCATCGAGCAGAACTGGGGCGATTATCTGGTCATCGTCGACGGCTCGATCCCGATGGCCGACGGCGGTGTCTATCACACCTCCGGCGGCAAGAGCGCCGTCGACGAGCTGCGGCACGTGGCGGAAGGGGCGGCCGCGATCGTTTCGGTCGGCACCTGCGCCGCCTTCGGCGGCATCCCGCACGCCGACCCGAATCCGACCGGGGCGGTCGCCGTATCCGACGCCGTCGCCGGCAAGCCGGTGATCAATGTGCCCGGGTGCCCGCCGATCCCGGGCGTGATGACGGGCACGCTGGTGTATTACTACAGCCAGGGCCAGCTGCCGGAGCTCGACCACCTCGGGCGTCCGCGTGTCTTCTTCGGTCAGACCATCCACGACCGTTGCTACCGCCGTCCGTTCTATGACGCCGGCCTGTTTGCGAAGAGCTTCGACGACGAGGGCGCGCGCAACGGCTGGTGCCTGTACGAGCTCGGCTGCAAGGGCCCGACGACCTACAACGCGTGTGCCACGATGAAGTGGAACGACGGCACGAGCTTCCCGATCGAGTCCGGCCATCCATGTCTCGGCTGCTCCGAGCCGAACTTCTGGGACAACGGCAGTTTCTACCAGGCCCAGGCGAATGCGATCTTCGGCCGTGACGGACAGATGAATACGCGTGAACTCGGAGGGATTGCCGGCGGCGCGGTGGCCGCCGGTGCCGTCGTCGGCGGCGCTGCCGCCACCTGGAGCCGGCACCGGCAGAAGGCGCGTCAGTCCGAAGCCGCCGGCGGCGAGGAGGAGTAACCATGGATCTGCTCACTTTCGCACGCGGACCAATGCTCGCGATCGCGATCGCGATCTTCTTCCTGGGCATGGCCTGGCGGATCACGGCGGTCCTGCTGCAGCGTCATCGGGGCCGCCAATCCGCGCCGCGCCGCCCGACGGGGCGTTCCCTCGGTCGTGCCGTGTATGCCATGGGCGACCGGTCCTGGCCGCACAAGGAATTCATCGGCCAGACGATGTACGGCGAGATGCTCGGTTACAGCTACCACATCACGCTGTTCCTCGTGATCCTGTTCTTTGCGCCCCACATCGCCGTCGTCGACGGCATCTTCGGCGTGAGCTGGCCCGCCCTGCCGAGCCCGGTGATCCACGTCCTCTCGGTGATCACGCTGGCGCTGCTGCTCGCGGTACTGGTACGCCGACTGACCCACAAGGTGTTGAAGCGGCTCTCGAATTTCGATGACTACTTCAGCTGGTTCGTCACCACGCTGGTGGTCGTCACGGGCCTCATGGCGACCGGACACATCGGTGCCCGTTACGAGCTGCTCCTGGCCGTGCACATACTGAGCTTCGACCTGCTGTTGATCTGGTTCCCCTTCGGCAAGCTCGTGCATGCGTTCTACCTGTTCCCGTCGCGGGGCATCAATGCCTATGCCCTGGACCGAAAAGGGGGTGCGTCTTGACATCGACCACGACAGCCGATTCGCGTCAGCATTTCTCCGCCGACCGCCAGGGCGAGCTGGGCCCCGCGGAGCGGGTCGATGCGGCCATGGCCAGCTTCGCCCGCAGCATCAATGCGCGCACGGCGATGAACCTGGACGCCTGCATCCACTGCGGCATGTGTGCCGAGGCATGCCATTTCTACCTGGGTACGGAAGATCCGAAGTATACCCCGATCCTCAAGGCCGAACCGCTGAAGCAGGCCTACAAGCGCGAGAACGGGGCGTTTGCCCCGATCTACCGGTGGCTCGGCCTCAAGCGCCCCATCAGTGAAGACGAGCTCGCGGAGTGGCAGCACCTCGTCTACGACAGTTGCAATCTCTGCGGCCGCTGCAGCCTGGTCTGTCCCGTGGGGATCGACGTCGCCGGTCTGGTCGAGGAGACGCGGCAGGGCATGTTCGATGCCGGGCTCGCCCCGCAGGCGCTCTACGAGGCGGCAGCGAATCAGTATCGCACGGGGGTGCCGCGACCGGGCGAGGAGCCCTACCGCGACAAGCTGTTGGCGATCGGTGACGAACACGGGGTCTCGGTGCCCGTCGACCGGTCGCAGGCGGATGCGATGATCACGCTGTCGAGCATGGAGGTGGATCAGTATCCCGCCCAGGTCGCGGCGCTGGCGAAGGTGATGGAGCGTGTGGGCGGAAGCTACACATTCCGCAGCGACGCGTTGCTCGCCGACAACTACGCCTATTACGCGGGCGGCCGGGAATGGCAGAAGGCGCTGAGCCGGCGGTTGATCGACGAGGCCCGCGCCTGCGGCGCCGCGGTCGTCGTGGTGCCCGAATGCGGCCATTGCTACACCGCGCTGCGCTGGGAGGCCGCCGAACTCGAGGGTGAGTCGTTGCCCTTCCGGGTGTTGCACGTCACGGAATACCTTGCCGAGGAGCTGGACGCCGGCCGACTGCGGCTGAACAGCGCCGACGTCGGCAGTGTCGCCTTCCACGACCCCTGCCAGCTGGTGCGCAAGGGCGGCGCCGGCGATGCACCGCGGTCGCTGCTGCGCGCAATGGGCATCGACGTGCGGGAGCAGACACCGCATCGCGGATTCGGCTTCTGTTGCGGCGGCGGCGGCGGCGTCAACCTGCTGAAGCGCGCGGACGAGCTGCGTCATCACGCGGTCGAGCTGAAACTGGCCGAGGTCGACGCCGCCGATGCGGACCAGTTGCTGACGAGCTGCGCGGGCTGTCGCTACAGCTTCGACGACGCGCTGCAGCACTCGCGTGGTCACTACACGGCCGGCAGCCTGCTGGAGCTCGTTGCCGACCACATCGAACCCAATGAGGAGTCCAACCGATGAGCTCGGAGACCGTCGTCGTCGATCCGGTCACGCGGATCGAGGGCCATCTGCGGATCGAGGCCGAGCTCGATGGCCAGACCATCGCCAGGGCCTCGAGCGCCGGCACGATGGTGCGGGGTATCGAGATCATCCTGCGAGGCCGTGACCCGCGGGACGCGTGGGCGTTCGCACAGCGCATCTGCGGCGTGTGCACGCTCGTCCACGGCATCGCCTCGGTGCGCTCGGTCGAGGATGCGCTGGGCTACGACATCCCCGCTAACGCCCAGTTGATACGCAATCTGATGATCGGTGCCCAGTACGTGCACGATCACGTCATGCACTTCTACCATCTGCACGCCCTCGACTGGGTCGACGTCACGTCGGCGCTGAAGGCCGACCCCAAGGCGACGTCGCAGCTGGCCCAGTCGATCTCGAACCACGCCAAGTCTTCGCCCGGCTACTTCGGCGACGTCCAGCAGAAGGTCAAGGGCCTGGTCGAATCGGGGCAGCTCGGCATATTCGCCAATGCGTACTGGGGGCACTCGGCCTACAAGCTGCCGCCCGAGGCGAACCTGATGGCGGTGGCGCACTACCTGGAGGCGCTGGAGTGGCAGCGCGAGGTCGCGCAGCTGCACACCATATTCGGTGGCAAGAATCCGCATCCGAACTTCCTGGTCGGCGGTGCCCCCGTCGGGATCAGTGTGCACGAGGGCCAGGGCGCCAGCGGAACGGCCGTCAACATGGGCAACCTGCAGAAGGTGGGCCAGATCATCGAGCAGATGCAGAAATTCGTCGACGAGGTCTACCTGCCGGATACGCTCGCGATCGCGTCGTATTACAAGGACTGGTTCAAGACCGGCCACGGCGAGGGCATCGGCAATTTCATGACCTACGGCGACTTCCCCCTGAGCGGGACGCAGGACTCGGATCTCCTCGTGCCGCGCGGCGTCATCCTCGGCCGTGATCTGTCGAAGATCCACGACATGGATCTCGATGCGCCGGACCAGGTCCAGGAATTCGTGACCCATTCGTGGTACGACTACAGCGGGGGCGACGAGGTCGGCCTGCATCCATACGACGGCGAGACGGCGCTGAATTACACCGGCCCGAGGCCGCCGTTCGACCATCTCGACACCAATGCCGCGTACTCCTGGCTGAAATCACCGCGATGGCGCGGCCAGCCGATGGAGGTGGGGCCGCTGGCGCGCGTGCTCATGCTCTACGCCAATGGTCACGGGCCCACGCGCGAGCTCGCCGGCAAGGCGCTGAAGCAGCTGGACCTGCCGCTCGAGGCGATGTTCTCGACGATGGGCCGCGTCGCCGCGCGGACGCTGGAGACGAAGATCTTCGCGGACGCGATGAGTACCTGGTACGACAACCTGATGAGCAACGTCAACGCGGGCGACGTGAGCACCTTCAACCCGGAGTTCTGGGACCCCTCGACGTGGCCGCAGGAGGCCCGCGGCGTGGGTTACATGGAGGCGCCGCGCGGGGCGCTCGCACACTGGATCGTGATCAACGACGGCCAGATATCGAACTACCAGGCGGTGGTGCCGAGTACCTGGAATGCAGGCCCGCGCGACGCGGAAGGTCAGGACGGTCCATACGAGGCCTCGCTGAAGGGTCACCAGCTGGCCGATCCGGAACAGCCGCTGGAGATACTGCGCACGATCCACAGCTTCGATCCGTGTATTGCCTGCGCCGTGCACGTGCACGATCCGGAAGGCGAGGAGCTCCTCAAGGTCAAGGTGCAATAGGCGAACGGCGGACGCACGAGGAGAAATCGATGCGCAGGGTCATTGTCACACCCATCATCGCGGCGGTCGGCGGACTCCACGCGTTCGCGGCCATGGCCCACACGGGACATGCGCCGCATGCCCATCCGGGCCACGGCATGCTCGCGGCCGTTGGCCACTGGCTCGCGGGCATCCCGAGCTGGGCCTGGGGCGGGCCGGCCATCGTGGTCTTCGCGGCCGTGGCCTGTGCAACCCTGGCCGTGGTGCGACGCCGCCGCGGCTAGATTCGCGCCGGACCCGGACGCTGCCCCGCCGACGCGGAGGCGGCGGCGTCTGCCCGAGGCGTCGCGGCTTGCAGCGCAGCGAGTCGGCAGCCGGCCTCGCGGGGCGCACCGGCACGCCGCGCGGTCCACTGGCCGCCGCGGTCTCGTGCCCGCGCGCGGTGCGCTCGACCGCATCCGCTCCGGCGACCCCGACCGCCGGGGCGCATCGCATCGGTTGACCGCCACCTCGCTCCGCGCCGGCGACGCCATTCACGCCGCGCCGCGTTGCGGGTTACGCGACCGAGATCCGCAGCGCCGCCGCAACGGCCAGCGGCGCCAGCGTCAGCGCCAGTGCGAACAGGGCGGCGAGCATGTACAGCGGACCCGCCACGGGCAGGCCCGCGATCGCCCGGTCCACGGCGCCGGCCGAGAAGATCAACACGGGTACGTAGAGCGGCAGCACCAGCAGTGCCAGCAACGGCCCGCCGCTGCGCAGCCCCACGGTGAGCGCCACGCCGATGGCCGCGATCAGCCCGAGCACCGGTGTGCCGAGGGCCAGTGTCGCGACCAGGATCGGGAGCGCATCGAGGGGTAGCTGCAGGAACAGCCCTGCCAACGGCGCGAGGATGACGATCGGCAGCGCGGACGTCAGCCAGTGCGCCGCGACCTTGGCGAGTGCCAGTACCGAGGTCGGTTGCGGCGCGAGCAACAGCTGCTCGAGACTGCCGTCGTCATAGTCCGAGCGGAACATGCGATCCGCGGGCAGCAGAACCGCAAGCAGGGTGGCGACCCAGACAATGCCGGGCGCGATGCGGGCAAGCAGCTCGCGTTCCGGGCCCAGGGCGAGCGGGAACAGGGTGATCACCGCGACCAGGAAGACGAGGGGCTGGACCAGCTCGCCGCGTCGCCGCAGGGCCAGCCTCAAATCGCGCACGAGGATTGCGGCAAAAGCGCGGAGCATGGTCACGCGGCCAGGTAGAGATGCTCGACACCGACGTCCGGCAGGGCCAGCGGTTGATGCGTCGATATGAGTGTCAGTCCGCCCGCGCTCGCGTGCTCGCTGATCAGTGTCTCGAGCAAGCGCTTGCCGTCGGTGTCGAGTGCCGCCAGGGGCTCGTCCAGGATCCACAGTGGTGCGGGTGCCGTGAGCAGGCGTGCCAGCGCGACCCGGCGACGCTGTCCGGCGGACAGGCGTCGGACCAATCGCTCGCCGGCCCAGCCGAGGCCCAGCTGCTCGAGCGCCGCGGTCGGGGCGAGCCCCTCGCGGCCACCACCGCCGCCGAGTGCGCGGGCGGCGGTCAGGTTCTCGGCGGCCGTGAGATCTTCCTTGATCCCGCTTGCGTGGCCTACGTAGGCGATCGCGTCACGGTAGGTTTCGTCGAAGGCCGTTTCCACGGCGCGGTCGTTCCAGCTGATCCGACCCGCGTCGATCGGCACCAGTCCGCAGATGGCGCGCAGCAGCGTTGTCTTGCCGCTACCGTTGGGTCCCTCGATCAGCAGCACCCCGGACGGCTCGATGCGGAATTCGAGTGCGTCGAACAGCACTTGATCTCCGCGGCTGCAGCCGAGCCCTTGCACCTGCAGGACGCCGGTGGCGAATGGGTCGGATCCGGGCTGCGATGCGGGGGTGCTCGACTGCATGGCGCGGCAGGATAGCACACGCACGTCGCGGCCAAGCGCGCGGGCACGCCAGTCGTTGGAGGGACTGTCGAGCCGTGCGCGTGCCCGGTCGACTCGCGGCGTTGTGCGGCTTGCCCGTATTGGGCGATCCGGCGCCGGCCGCGCGCCTGGCACGGGTGCTCGGCAGGCGAAACCGGGCGACAGGGCATGGACCAGGGCTTGCCCGGGCGCCGCTCCCAGAAGCCGTGGCCTCGGTGCGCGCGTGCCCCAGCAGCATCTTTCGGCGAGCGCTCGACGCACATGGGAACCACCATGCTCGTTTCACGATCGCCAAAACCTGCTCGCTGGTCCCACGCGCTCGCGACGGCGCGAATCTCTCGGACAGGCGCCTAGTGTCCTTTAACGAGAGTTCACCGGCTTTTCGCCGGGCCTCGCGGCGCCTGGCGGCGTTGCGCCTCCTCACCATGGGATGCGCCATGGCTCGTCGGCGCGCCGTGCCAGCCACCACGATGCCTCGCCGAGAAACCTCGGCGAACTTCCGTTAAAGGACACTAGTTGCCGGCCGCGGTGGCCCCCGGGGGATCGCTGACGTACCAGGGTTTGCCCTGGTCGTCGAGGTAGAGCTGCTTCATCTCTTCCCAGTCAAACGGTCGCGAGCCGATGCGCCCGAACACGGCGATCTGGTGGCCGGTCTCGTCGACTGCCCGGTCGCGCTCCAGCGGCTCGGACAGCGCCAGCGCCGGCCGCTCGGTCGGGTAACCGGCGATCCACTTCGGGTCGGGCGGCGGACTGTAGCCGTAGAAACCGGGCGTGCGCTCCGGCGAGGTGAGCTGCACGACCTGCAGGCCGTTGCGCCCGTCCGCGACGTAGGCGAACACCGAGGCGTAGCTGGCCCCGGCGACGACGTCGCGGGCGTCGCCGATCCGCCCGCCGCCGTCGAAGCGCTGGAAGAGCTCCGGCGCCTCCGGCCGCGTCACGTCGACGATCGCGAGACCCTGCCCGCCGTTGGCGATGTAGGCGTAGGTGCGTGCCACGTGCAGGCCCTGCGCATCGGCCAGCTCGACCCGTGCGCCCGCAACCAGCTCGGCCTCCTGCGGATGGGTGATGTCGATCACCCGCAGACCCGTGGCATCGGTGACGAACAGGTAGCGGAACTGGACGAAACTCGCACGCGGATCCTGCAGGCGGATGCGCTCGGCGATCCGCGGCTGCCCGGGCTGATCCAGGTCGACCACCACGAGCTCGTCATCGGTGGCCACGTAGGCAAAGTGCCCACCGAACGTGATGTCGCGCGCACCGTCGAGCACGCCGTTCGGGTTGAACGTCACCGCGCGCTCGAGGAAGTTGTTGCGCGGCTCGCCGTCGGCGAGCGTGTTGACGTCGACGAGGATCAGCCCCTCCTCGCTGTCGGTGATGCCCGCGTAGTCGTAGACCGGGTGGAACGGCTGCTCCATGTTGGTCTCGCGCATCAGCTCGCCCTGATTGCGGTCCGGGTGGATCGGCTGGGTGGTCGGCAGGGCGACGCAGGTCGCGTTCCTCGTGTCGACCTGGGTGTCGTGGCCCAGCGGCGAGAACGGCTGCGTGATCAGGCGCTGCGAGAAGTTCTTGTTGCCGATCGCCTGTGCGTCGTAGACCTGGAAGCCCCCGGGCCCTTCGGCGGCGTAGACATACTCGCCGCGCAGTTGCAGGCAGCCGACCTCGCCGCCGGCACCGTGGTCATAGGCCTGGTCCAGCTGGCGATCGCGCTTGTTGTGCTGCGCATACCAGTCGGGGTAGGCGTACTCGTGGAGGTAGCTGCCGATCACGGCCTGCGGCTCCTCCCACTCGCTGACGCGCACGGCGGACAGGCCGCCGGCCTCGCCGACCCAGGCGTTGTAGCCGACGAAATCGACGAAATCGGTCCCCTGGAGCAACAACTGCGACATGATCGCGTTGTTGTCGCCTTCCTCGGAGAGATGGCAGTCCTCGCACGACTTCGTCTCGGTCTTGCGCACGGTGTGCGCGAAGTGAGGCGCGAACGCCTGCGACGAGAAACCGGCCGACGAGATCGGCGGCTGCTGGGTGTAGATCAGCCCGCGCTCGGCGTCGCGCGACGACAGCACCAGCGCAGAGGACGAGCGCACCGGTGCGACGCGGTTGCCCTTGGCGGGCCCGTGCAGGCCCAGCTGGAACATCTGGTCGCGCACCACCTGGGGGTTGTAGGTGGCGAAGTTGCGCGTGGCCCCGCCTTCGTAGTGATGGCGCTTGGTCTTCCAGTTCGCCTCGATCGGCAGATGGCAGCCCGCGCAGCTCGTCGTCCAGGACGTGTGGCAGGTGGTGCACATCATCTCCGATTCCTTGTGCGCGCGGTTCTCCTTCGCCACGTCTCGGCCCCAGTCCTGCTTGTGCTCGTCCGACGACATCAGCTTGGAGCGTGCGGCGCGCTCGTTGTAGCTGCCGCTGCCCTGCGTCACCGTGTCCTTGACCAGGCTGACCTGCCACTCCTTTTCGGGGTCCATTTGCGAGCGCTGGTACAGGTCGCCGTTACGCCAGACGAAGCGCTGGCGACCGTCGGGCGTGCGCATCGTCGACATGTCGCGCCCGCCCGGCGGCGCGGCCGGGCCGCTGGTCAGCAGGTCCGGGTAGCGCTCGGCAGTGCCGTGGCAGTCGGAGCACTCGATCTCGATGGCCTGCGCGACCTCACCGTAGATGTGGCCGTTGCCGTGCGTGTCCTGGCTGTAGTGGCAGTCGACGCAGTGCATGCCCTTGTCGGCGTGGATCGACGACATGTGCACGGCCTTGTCGAACTTCTCCGGGTCGTCGTGGGACACCACGTCGCCCTTCGCGTCGAGCAGCTTGCCCTCGCGGTCTTTCTTGAACACGGCGCGGAAGTTCCAGCCGTGGCCGTGGTAGTCGGCGAACTGCGTGTGCTCCATTTGGTCGTTCAGCTCCGATACGCCGGAGAGGAAGTCGACGTCGCCCCACTTGCCGCGCACGGCCGCGCCCTCGGGGTTGCGGGCGTTGATCCGGCGCTGCTCCTCGGAGCTCGGGTATTGCTGCTCCTCGGGCCACATGCGCGGTGCATCGGACTCGTAGTCCCACATGGTGTAGCCGAGGAACGAGTTCACGAACGAATTCGGCTGGTGCATGTGGCAGATCATGCACTGGCTGGTCGGGATCTGCTCGGTGAACTTGTGTTCGAGGGGGTGGCCCTTCTCATCCTTCGGGATGGTCGGGTCCGCGGTGATGCTCTTGCCCCAGTGGCCGTGCTCGGCGTACTGGCCGGCGGACTTTTCCTTGCGGTCGTTGGCGTAGACGACGTGGCACGACGAGCAGCCCGAGGAGCGGAAGTCGCCCGGGTTGTCGTTGGTGCCCATGAACCACATGGTCGGGTCGTTCAGCCGCGTCTTGGTCATGTTGAGCACCGGCACGGCGATCCGCTGCCCGGTGCCCGGGCCCCGGTTCGACTGGCGGATGTCCGGGCGGCCCGGCTCCTCGAGCACCTGGATGTCGAATTCGGGGTTCGGCAGGCCGGTCTCGGGGAACAGGTTCTCCTTGTTGCGCCCGCCACGCTCGAACACGCGGAAGACGTCGGCCGGCGGCACGGTCTCCCAGGCGGGCAGGGGCCACAGCTCGGGGCGGACACCGGCGCGCTTCATCGGCTCCGTGACCTCGACCGGGTTCTCGATCCTGGCGGGCTTGCCCTCGTCGGTGTAGGCCTCGCCCAGGATGTAGCGCTTGTTGGGCAGGATGCCGTTGTTGTACGCCGCCCCGCCCCAGAACATCGCCGAGGTCGCCATCAGGCTGCGCTGGGCGGCGGCGACGATGTCGCCGTGGCAGTTGCCGCACGCCTTCTCCGCGACGCGGTAGTCGCCCGGGTTCACGAAGCGGACGAATTCCGGCGATTCCTCGTTCAGCAGCGTGTACGTGCGTTTCGGCGTCGCGCTGTTCGGCCAATTCCACGCCCCCGGGTACAGCGGCTTGACGTGCGCTTCCTTCATCGCGTTCTGGTAGGCGGGATCGCCCTGTTCGCTGTCGGCCGGGCGCATGACGTCGTGATCGCCGCCGTGGCAGTCGGTACAGCCGAGAACGACCGCCGGGTTGTCGTGCATGTCCTTCTGGTCGGTCTCGGTGTGGCACGACTGGCAGCCGTCGCTCTTGTCCTCGGCCTGGCCCGGCAGCTGGTTCTTCGGCGCGGGCGGGGCGGGGTCGTAATCGACGTCCTGCGGCTCGCCGAGCGCGGAGGCCGCCTGCGCGCGGTCGCCGGGTCCCCAGGCCAGCGTCGCCGCGAGCACGAGGGCACCGGCGTGGAGCCACGCCCGGGCGCGATTCGGCGTGCGCCCGGGGGCGACGGGTTCGCTCATCGGCGTGTTTCGGTTCGCTTGCGCTGTCATCAGTACCGCAACACCAGGTTGAAGAGCACGGAGTAGGCCTCGTCGTCGGTGCCAAACAGTTGCTCGTAGCCATCACCCGGCTCGAGAACGGCGGCCGACCCGCGGAAGACGATGTTCTGCGTGAACAGCGGCCGGTAGATTGCCGAGACCGATATGTCGGTGCCGATCTCGTCATCGACGTTCGTCTGCTGGCGCGCGACCTCCACGGTCTCGGTCGTGTCGAACCACAGCTGGTTGACGTTGGTCGAGACACGCAGCTGCGGCGTGACGTCGTGGTCGGTGCCGATGCCGAGCAGGACGGTGCCCGGATTGTCGAAGTTGGACTGGCCTTCCTCCTTGGAGCTGCGCAGCGAGTTGAGTATCCCGTTGCGGCCGGACAGCGCGACCCGACCGCCGCCGATCAGCGGCACGGGCTGGCGGATCCAGAAGCTGGTGTCGGCGCCCGCGAACAGCGGGTTCTCGAACACGGCGTCGAAGCCGTTGGAGACGTCGTCGAACGGGTCGTCGTCGCCGCTGGCATAGAGGCCGGAGACGCGCAGGCGCGTCCAGTCGAAGTCCCAGGAGAGCTCGCCGGCGGCGAAGCCGGCGCGGATGTCGGTGGGCTCCTCGACGAAGACGCCGCGGTCCTGCTCGCCATGGGCGTAATACACCGATCCGGTGAAGTTCGTGCGTCCGAAGTGGCCGTCGCCCGAGAGGCCGACATACGTCACGTCGTAGTTGCGCGGCTTCTCCAGGCCGATGGAGGCCGGGCGCTCGATGAAGTTGTTCTGGTTGAAGTGCGCGCTCTCGTCGCCTTCCTCATTGCGGTTGTGCAGGATCGTGGCCTGGCTGTCGAAGCCGAGCACGGGGAAGTCCTGCCAGAACAGGTTGGCGACGAAGACGTCGTCGTCGCGCAGGCCCTCGGCGAGGTCGTTGAGGCCGCTGTTGGTGTCCTTCTCGATGCGGCGGAACCAGGCCAGGTTGTACTGGAAGATGTTGTTGTCGCGCGTGCCGAACAGGCGTACCCCGAAGGGCTCGTCCTGGAACAGGAAGCCGCGGAAATCGGCGTTGAACGGCTGGATGCCGAAGCGCACCGAGTCGAAGTCATAGCGCGGCGAGACATCTCTGAGGTGCTTGTCGACGAACAGCTCCTGGACGCCGAGGTGCTGGTCGGAGCGGTCGGTACCGCGGTCCGGGTCCGCCCGCAGCAGGCGCGCCTGCTCGGACTCGACGTGGTTGTACTGGCCGGCCAGCGTCAGCCGGTATTCCCAGTCGGGCGGCTTGAATACGGTGTTGCCCTTGTAGTAGACGAGACCGGCGATGAAGGTCTGGGCGTAGACCATCTGCTCGCCGTTGCCGACCAGGTCGAGCTCGTTGCTGCGTGCCGTGCCCTGCGGGGAGACGGGGACGGGGAACTGCCTGGGCTCGACGACGGTGTCCGAGGTGAAGTCGACGTTGAGGAACCAGTCGTCGTGGATCGGCTTGTCCGCCTTGTACGTGTTCTGATCGTAGGGGTCCCACCAGCGCTGATCGATCAGCCCGAGCGAATTGACGATACGCCACCGATCGGGCACGGGCAGGGTCAAGCGCCCGGGCTCGTCCGGCGCCGAAGCCGGCTCGACGCGCCCGATCCCGGCGGCCCTGTTGGGGTCGGGCTGCTCGCGCGGCTGCTGCGCTCGATCGGGGGATTGCTCGACCTTGTCGCGCTCCCGGGGGCGATCGCTGCCCGGGCGCTCGCGGTCGCGCTCGCCCGGGATCTCGCGCTCGATGACCCGGTCGCGGTCGCTGCCCGGGCGGCGCCGGACGTCGTCCGCGGCCGCGGCGAACGGCGCGAGGACGACGGCGGCGAGGCCAAGGCCGATGACTGTGCGCTTACTTGCCTTCACAGACGGTCTGCTCATCGCTGTCGAGGAACGGTTTCTGCGGGCACTGCACGTAGCGCAAATTCACGCCGAAGTCGACCGGACTCAGCTTGTCGGCCCGAATCGCCGTCGGCGCATTGTCGATCGTGCCCAGCTTCTCGCCCGCGTTGTGCAGCCCCAGGAACGCGATCAGGTCGTCCTGTTCGATGCCGTCGCCGGAGACGCCGATGCCGCCGACCAGCGTGCTGCCGCGGTAGATCGGCACGCTGCCGGGGAAGATCTGGATGCCGTTGCGCACCGTGTCGATCGTGTCGGCCTGGGTCAGGGGGCCGGCACCACCGGAGTTGGTCAGGCCGCGGATGCCCGTGCAGTTCATCGGCACGTCGCTGCCGGCCACTCCGGCGATGAAGCCGACGTGGCGGATCAGGGCGTTGTAGACCAGGTCGAGCTGCAGGCCCACGGAGAACGGGCTCCACTCCGTGGGCGGCTCGATGCCGCCCGGCTTGCTGAAGGGCCCGTGGCGGTTGCCGTCGATGCCGTCGGGGAAGAACGGCCGCGACAGGTTGCCGCCGGAGCGGTCGGCGAAGGCAACACCGCCGGTGAGGGCGCTGGGCTCGCCGAGGAAGGCGCGCACGCCCGTCTGGCGCTCGTCGCCCGGGTCGCCGTCGATGTAATGGCTGATCGGCTCGTTGCGCAGGCTCGACAGGCCGCCGTCGAGATACTCGGCGTCGGGCACGGCCCGCAGCTCGGTGGCCGCGTCGCTGCCGGAGAAGAACGCGGCCGTCCGGGCCTTCTGCAGCGAGACGTCGATGCCGAACACGGGCGCGTCGCGGCCGCGCACGATGCCGAGGACATTGCCGTCGGTGTCGACCACGGAAACCGTGACGCGGGCCCGGCTGCCGAGCGGGCGGCGGATCTGCGCACGGCTCCGGTTGGCGACCGCGAGGGCCTCCGAGAGGAGCGTCTCCACCTCGTTCTGCGTGAGCGCGTTGCCGCCGCCGGGGGCGCTGCCCGCCGTGGGCGGGAACCGCGGGTTGTCGGCATCGTCAACGAGCACGAATGCGTCCTGGCCGCTGAAGGCCGCGTGGGTACTCGCGCGGATGCCCGATTCCGGCTTGGAGAAGGCCGTGCCGCCGCGGATCGTGCCATCGGTGTAGCCGGGCACCGCCGCGGTCGTGCCGGCCAGGCTGGCGAAGGCGGGGGCGTTCGACGCCTCCGTTCGCAGGTCGCCCGGCTGCGCCGCCGCGAAGCGCAGCAGCTTGCCCTCGACCGTGATGCGGTTGCCGCGCCGGGCGGCGGGCGCGGCGAAGCCGGCACTGCCGGCGACCGCCGCGAGCTCGTCGACGCTCGTTGGCTGGTCGCCGCCCAGCTCCTTCGGCGACAGGCCGTAGACGTCGTCGGCGATCACGCCGATCCCGCCGACGGGGGTGCCGTTCTTGTACAGCGGCAGGCCGCCCGCGTCGGCGGACAGGCCCAGCGGCGAGCGGTGGGGACCGGCATTGATCGGGTCGGCGCCGTCGAAGCGGGTCGCCAGGTCCGAGCAGGGCAGCTGGCTGAACTGCACGCCGAACAGCGGGCCCCCGGGCTGGAAGTCCTCGCCCGGGTTGAAGTGGGCCTGCACGATCTGGCTCGCCGTGCGGGTGGTGAACGCATGGCCCTCGGACGAGAGGTAGGCCCCGGTCACGGCCTTGGCGATCGCCGCCAGCGTGTCGGGGATGATGTTGACGCCCTCCAGGCCCCCGTCGACGCCGTCGCTCTGGCCGGGCGTGGACGTGATCTCGACGCTGGCGTCGGCCCCGTTCATGCGGAACAGGCCCAGGACGTTGCCGACGCGATCGACGACGGCGATGGTCGCGGGCTCGCCGCGGGCGTCCGCCTCTGCGGCCGCCTGGGCGATCACGGTGCGCACATCGCTCGCCGTGAGCCGGGTCGCGGCGTCCTGGCAAAAGCCGGTGCAGTCGGTGTCCTGGCTCGAGCCGGCATCGGAGCCGCCGCTGCGCGAGCCGCCGCCGCAGGCGGCGAGCAGGCCGGCCAGGCAGGCAGTCGCGAGCAGTAGCCGGCTAGCGCTGCGCATGGGCCATCCCCTCATCGTTCGCCCCCATCCGCAGATCGGTCGCCGTGTGGAAGCCGTGGCAATCGACGCAGCCGGAAGCGATCCGGTCGCTCGCCCCGGAACCGCCGTGGCATTCCTGGCAGGTCGCGATCCCGGGCATCAGCACGTCGCTCGCCGCCTCGGAGCCGCCGGCCTCGTGGCAGTCGTTGCAGGCCATCTGCTCGTGGCGCGCGTGCGTGAAATCCGCCTGCGGGAACCACTGCTGCGTCAGCGCCACGGGGTGCACCCGCCAGCCGGCCGGGTCATCGGGCGTGCGCGTGACCTGGTGGCACGTGCTGCAGGCGCGGTAGTCGAACATCTCGCTGGCGACCACGCCGGCCTGTTCCCGCGCCCAGGCGAGCGCGGCACGCCGCCCGCCCTCCTCGAGCTCGCTCGAGGCGGTGCGCTCGCGCTCGACCACGTCCGGGGGGTCGACCTCGGCGTCCGCGCGGTCGAAGCCGCCCGCGAGCGCGACCCGCGAGTAGTACTCCTCGAGCATCGACACCACCAGCCCGGGGCGGCCGTGGGGTAGCTGGCGGTCCGGGTCCTCGGGCTCGAAGTTCAGCTGGTGGCAGCGCTGGCAGTCGCGCTCGAAACGCACCGGCTGCATCGTCACGCCCGTCGGCCCGGGGCGATGGCAGTCGCCGCACGCGAGCTGTTCCTTGCCCTGTGGACCCTCTACGCCGTCCGCGGCCAGATGGGCGTCGTGGGGGAATGCGAGCCCGCTTTGCTCGCTCACGGGCCCGTCCATGGGCACGCGCTTCCAGGCGGGCTCGCCCCCCTCGTTGAACGACACCAGGCGCACGCGGAACTGCGGGTGCCGGTCGCCGGCGAAGCCGGAAACCGCCTGCAGGTCGCTGCCCGGCATGTTGCTCTCGGGCGCCGAGTGGCAGTCGGAGCAGATGTCGGCGTCGGCGGCGCGCAGGGCCTCGGTGCCGCTGTGCTCGACGTGGCAGCTCGCGCAGCGCCGAGCGGAGAGCCCGGCGCTCCGCATCAGGCCGGTGTCGTCGGCGTGGTGCGGCTGGTTCTCGTGGCAGTCGAGGCAGGCAGCGTCGCTCACGCGCTGGAACGGCTGCCGGTGGCACTGGCCGCAATCGGCGCCGAAGGAGCGGTGGGGCTTGCTCATCGGCCCGGTTTCCCAGATGCGGTCGCTGCCCGCCAGCAGCCAGTCGACGTGTCGCGTGATCCCGCCGCCGTCGCGCGCCGCAGCGTCGGCGCTGCCGCCGTCGAGGGCGAGGCCATCGCGCTCGCCGAATATCTCGGCCAGCGGCAGGCCCAGGCCGATCGCCAGCACCACCAGGAAGGCGGCCCAGGCCCAGCGCCGGCGGCCGAGACCGGCCGCGCGCAGCGTCGTCGGCCCGGAGTCCGCCTTTTCGCCGCCACGGGTCCGCGCCTCGTCGACCTCGAGGACGACGTCGTGCTCCTGGTCGCCGCGCTCGAGGCGCAGGGTGCTGAGGCCGACGCCGATGCGGTCGCCGGCGCGCACGATGCCGGTCTGCAGCGTGCGGCCATTGATCTTGATGCCACTCGGCGTGCGCGCCTGAACGCTGAACCTGCCGCTCGACACACGCCGCAGCACGGCGTGGTGCAGGGCGACGTGCAGGTCGGAGAGGAAGACATCCGCGTCCGCGCCGCGACCAATGGTGAGGCTGTCGCCCGCGACCGTCTTGTCGGTGTGGCCGAGGCCGGTCTGCGACCTGCGCGTAATGTGGCGAACGAGAACGCGCATGGCGGCCTACCAGTAGGTGAACACGGCGACGACGTGCGCCACGAGGGCTGCCAGCAGCCCGAGCGAAAGCGGCACGTGCAGGTACAGCCAGATCTGGAGCAGCGCGCGGTGCTGGATGTCCTGGTTGAGCCGGCGCACCAGGGCGCGGCGCCGCGACAGGAGATCCATGAGGCGGCGGATGCGCTCCACCTGCTGGCCCGGCTCGGCCGCCGCCAGATGGCCGGCGACGAACTGCATGGTCGACTCGGCCCGCATGATGCGGTCGGCTTCCTGCGCCTTGATCTTCTCCAGGTCGGCGACCAGCGTCCTGTTCTTCTGTTCGAGGAACTCCTCCGCGCGGTCTTCCTCCTGGCGCGCCTGCTTCGGGCGTCCGCCGCGCAGCTGGTCGCGCACGCCGCCGCCGATGGTGTTGTTGCGGATCGAGCGCAGTACGACCTGGTGGGTCGGGTCGTCGATGCTGTCGGCGAGCTCGACGGCCTGCTGCTCGAGCGAGCCGATCTCGTCGAGCATCGCCTGGGGACCGACGCCGGTGCGGTTACCCGTCATCAGGTTGGGATAGCGGCGGTAGGCGTAGACGCCGTAGATGCCGCTGACGATCACCGCGATCATCAGCGCGTAGGCGAGCGTGTGGATGTTCCAGCCGAATTCGAAGCCGGTGTGCAGGGTCGCGATCACCACCAGCACGAGCCCGAGGTAGACGTGCGCCGACAGCCAGCCGCGGACGGTGCCCATGCGCGACCGGAAACGGCGCTTGCGCACGCCGTACCACAGCAGCAGCAGGATCAGCGCCGCCCCGAGTCCCCCCAGGGTGTAGCCGAGCCAGGTGCCGCCGTTGGGCTCGCCGACCGGGTCGTGCCATGCATAGGCCACGATCGCCGCGAGCGCGAGCGCCAGGGCGAGCTTGAGGTGGCGGAAGCGCTCGTAGGTCAGGAACGAGGCGTGCATGGACCTGCGGTCATCCGGTGCTCCCTCTGGCCGGGTTGCGCCCGGCTCGTTCTCCGCCGGCCGCGGTGGGCCGGTCTCTTTCGGCGCCGCACGACGCGTGCAGCGGCGCTGTCATCCGACTCCCCCGCGCGCAGCCCGGCGCAGCGCGCGCCCGCCGCGGACCCGGTTCCCCGCGCAGCGCCCTGGAATGCCGTCCCCGGACAGGCTCCTAGTCACGCGTCGACGTGTTCTCCGTCATCTCGAAGAAGGCCTCGGGGCTCATGCGCAGGGCCGCGCCGGTCGGGCAGGCGCGCACGCAGGCGGGGCCGCCCGGCAGATCCTTGCACATATCGCACTTGACCGCCTTCTTCTGGTCGCTTTCCTTCTTCTTCGGCTTGAGCTCGGAGCCCGGCTCGGGGCCCAGCCCCGTCAGCAGCCACGCCCACAGGCTGGGCTCGCGGCGGGTCTCCACGCCCATCTGGATCACGCCGTAGGGGCAGTTCTTCTCGCAGTTGCCACAGCCGATGCAGGTGTCGTCGATGTACACCTCGCCGTTGGGATTGCGGTGGATCGCGTCGGGCGGGCAGTCCTTCATGCAGTGCGGGTGCTCGCAGTGACGGCAGGAGGTCGGGACGTGCACATGGGCGAACGTCGGGCCGGCCTCGCGGTCGAGCCGCGACACACCGCCGTGGGTATCGGCGCAGGCGCTCTCGCAGTAATCGCAGCGGATGCACAGCGACTCGTCGATCAGCAGCACGTCGGTGGCCTCGCCCAGGCCCTGCTCCACCAGGAACGAGATGATGTCGCCGGCCTCGGGCTGCTGGCCGCGGTCCATGTCGCTGGTCAGCCGGTTCTTGTAGACCTGCTGGACGCGCTTGCGCACGTCCGGGTGCTCCTCGAGCAGGCGCTTGAAGGCGTCGCCGTCGAGGCGCACCGTCTCCGTCGCGACGGCGGCGCGCACGGTCGCCGTACGCGGCGCGTCCGAGACCAGTGCCATCTCCCCGACGTACTGGCCCGCCGGGACGTACGCCAGCACCACCTCGCGCCCACCGATCTGGCGCGAGACCGTCACCGAGCCCCGGCGGATGAGCTGCAGGCAGTCGCCGGCGTCGCCCTCGTGGAAGATCTCGTCGCCGGCCGCGTACTTCTCGATCGTCGCCGTGCGCACCAGCTCGCCCAGGTCCTCGGCGCTGCAGCCGGGCGCGATCTGCGACTGGATGGCGCGCAGCAGGAAGGACTCCTCGACCACCCGGCGCACGCCCTCGACCGAGTACATCAGCGTCAGCAGCGACCGGCGCGAGCTCTCGATGACGATGCAGTCGCGGCCCGCGGTCACGGTCGCCGAGCGCCGGCGCCCGGAGATCAGGCTCATCTCGCCGAAGAACTGGCCCTGGGTGAGAGTGATCGCCGCGCGCGGTGTCTTCGGGTCGTTCGGATCGCCCGGGTGGACGTGCACCTCGCCCTGCAGGATCGAGTAGATGGAGTTGGTGTAGTCCTTGTACCGGAAGATCGTGTCACCCTCGGCGGGGGCGTGGATGTCGCTGTCGAGCAGGAACTCCCGCAGCTGCAGCTGCGTGATCGGCGCGAGCATCGGCACGCGCTCCTGGATCAGTGCGAGCGTCGCGGGGACGTCGTCGCCACCGGGTATGGCGGCGAACTTGTCGCGCAGCAGCGGCGTGTCGGCGGGCTCGACTTCGTGGCCGAGGATGTACTCGACGACCTCGTAGCCCTGGTTCATGGCCTGCTTGATCAGCGGATAGCCGGCGAGGGCGCCGATGATGTAGAGCCCGGAGACATTCGACTCGTACTGGCTGGAGACCTCCGGGACGGAGTTCGGGTCGTCGTTGGGGAACGTGACGCCGCAGGACTCGACGAACCGGCGCGGAGGGATGGCGCCAATGCGGGCGATCACCCGGTGGCACTTGATCTCGGCCTTGCCCTCGGCGGTGTCGAGCGTGATCTGGCCGGCGAACCCGCTGTCGTCCTCGAGGGCATCGACCCGGTCCACGGTGCTGTTGTAGAAGCACTCCATGGGCGTCGACTCACTCTCGATCGCCTGCAGGATGGCCTGGTTGTTGGCGTCCTTGGCGCGCGTGAACTCGTCGCGCGTATTGACGCTGATCACGCGGTTCTGCTCGACGAGGCCGAGCGCGTTCTCGATCGCCGCATCGCCGGCGCCGACGACCACGATCGTCTCGTCGCTGTAGGCCCCGGGATCGTCGAGCTGGTACTGGACGAAGGGCAGGTCCTCGCCCGGGCGGCCCAGGGTGCGCGGGTTGCCCTGGACGCCGATCGCCAGGACGACGTGCTCGGCCGCGATCTCCGCGCCGTCGGCGAGCGTCAGGCGGAAGTCGCCGCGCTCACCCGTGATGCCCTTGACGGAGGCGTTGAAGCGGGTATTCGCGCCCTTCTCCCCGGCGCCGGATGCCCAGCCCTCGAGGATCTCCTCGCGCCGGCCGGCATCGAACGGGATCGGTGCGCGCAGCGGCAGCACGTTGGGCTCCGCCATCACGTGCTTGCCCTTCTGGTAGCGGTAGATCGTGTGGGCGTAGTGGTCGGCACCCTCGAGCAGGATGTGCTCGACGCCCCGCTCCGCGGCCCGGCAGGCTGCACTCAGCCCGGCCGGGCCGGATCCCACGATCGCAACCGGGTAACGGTCCATGCCGATTGTTCCCCCTCGACCCGGTACACCCGCGCGGCGGCGGAGTGCCGGGCCCCTTGTTCGGGCCGCATCACCCGGCGATCGGCGACCGCGCATGGCGCGATGTGATCGCCGGGGACTGGGAAAGAACGCCGCGAGCCGCTACGCTCGAACCCGGTCCGACCCTTTAGCTTGCGGCGAAGTCCCCGGAGAAGGAACCCACCATGTGGCAACACTACGGCAGGACCGTGTACCGAGGCAATCCGCTCGCGCGCCGGCGCGCAGCTGCCGGCGCGGCCCTGCTGCTGGGGGTGGCCGGCATGGCGCCGGCGCAGGACGATCCCCCCCTGCCGCGCCTCGGCGACAGCAAGCACCTCGGCGTGGCCACCTGCGCCGGCAGCACCTGCCACGGCGCCGGGCGGGCGTCCGACAGTACCGACGTGCTGCAGAACGAGTTCCTGACCTGGCACCGCAAGGATCCCCACTCCAAGGCCTACGCCGTGCTGCGCACGGATGAATCGCAGCGGATCGCGGATCGGCTGGGCCTGGGGGCCGCGACGGCGGCCGACACCTGCCTGGATTGCCACACCGACAACGTGCCCGAGGAGCGCCGTGGCAGGCGCTTCCAGGTGAGCGACGGCGTCGGCTGCGAGGCCTGTCACGGCGGAGCGGAGGACTGGATCGAGACGCACACCAACAGCGGGGTGACGCACGCGGACAACGTCGCGAATGGCCTCTATCCCACGGACCGACCGGTCGAGCGCACGCGCCTGTGCATGTCCTGCCACTACAGCCACCCGGCGTCGCCCATGACGCACCGGATCATGGCCGCGGGCCACCCGTCGCTGTTGTTCGAGGCGGACACGTTCAGCCGCATCCGGCCCCGGCATCACCGCGTCGACGCCGATTATCGGCAACGCAAGACGGCGGCCTCCGCCGCCGAGACCTGGGCGATCGGGCAGGCCGTGGCCGCGCGCACCAAGGTCCGGCAGGTGCGCGACGACCTGGCGCGGGGCGGGCTCTTCCCCGAGCTGTACTACTTCGATTGCCGCAGCTGTCACCACGGACTGGGCGACACGAGCTGGGTCGCGCGCCCGATCGTCGACCAGGGGCCTGGCACCGTGCCGTTCGAGGACGCGACCTTCCGCATGCTCGGCTATGTGCTCGCCGAGCTCGCCCCGGAACTGCGCAACCGCTGGATCGACGCGTTGAAGGCGCTGCACCGGTCGCAGGGCAGCGGCGTGCCGGCGGTGGAACAGGCCGCCGAGCGGCTGCTGTCGCTGGCGCGCGAGGCGGAGCGGCGCCTCGCCGGCACGCCGATCGACACGGCCGCGGTCGAGGGCATCGCCCGGCGGATCGCGGCGGCCGGCGCGGCCAGCGGCTACGCCGACCGCGGCTGGTCGGACCAGGCCGCCATGGCGCTGGCGGGCCTGGTCGACACGCTGTCGCAGCAGGGCGCACTCGAGGGCGATGCGCTGCAACGTGCGAACGACCAGCTCGATCGGCTGTTCGACGCGCTCGCCGCGCCGTACGGGCACGCCCCGGACAAGGTGCGCGCGAGCATGAAGGCGATCCAGCCGGCCTTCTGAGCCGCGCCGCCCCGCGGTCTCGCCGTGCAGGTGCCGCCGCGTTCGCATGCCGGGGCGGGGGGCGAGGCGCCGGGTGGTCCCGGGGAGCGGGGCGGCCGGGGTGTGCCGAGGTGCCGGGGCGACGACCGGGCCGGGCTCAGTCGCGCTCGCGCGCCAGGTCGATGGCCCGCGGCGGGCGTTCCGGCAGCAGGCCCTGGGGTCGCGTCAGCAGGATGATCTCCAGCAGCAGCCCGATCACGAAGATGCGCAGCGCCGAGGCCTGGGTCTTGAGCTGGTCGGGCAGCAGGCCGATGTCGATCAGGCCCCCGACCATCGACTCGCTCATGGTCCACACCCCCCAGATGACCAGGGCGCCCAGCAGGGCGCCGCGGTTGTTGCCGCTCCCGCCGGCGATCAGCATCACCCAGACGACGAACGTGGCGAACATCGGGTCGAACGCACCCGGGCTGATGAAGCCCACGAAGTGCGCGTAGAGAGCCCCACCGAGGCCCATGAACATGGAGCCGAGCACGAACGCCTCGACCCGGAAGCGCAGCACGTTCTTGCCCGCCGCCAGGACCGCGTCCTCGTTCGCGCGGATGGCGCGCAGCACGCGCGCCCAGGGCGAGCGGAACAGCCGCTGGCAGGTCCAGTACACCCCCCCCGCCAGGGCCAGCAGCGCCAGCAGGTAGGCCATGGCCTCGCCGTCGCCCGCGATGCCCTCGAATGGCCCCGGGATCGACGACATGCCGCGCACCCCGTTGGTCAGCCAGGCCTCGTTCTTGAGGAACAGACGCACGATCTCGGCGATGCCGATGGTGGCGATCGCCAGGTAGTCGGAGCGCAGGTTGAGGGTGATCAGCCCGACCGCGAGGGCCACAATGCCGGCGATGACCATGGCCAGCACCAGCCCGACCAGGAAGGGCAGGGCGAAGCCCCCGAGGTGGTCCGCGCTGGCCGGGCTGGTGGCGATGGCGCTGGTGTAGGCGCCCACCGCGAAGAACGCGGCCACGCCGATGTTGAGCTGGCCGGTGTAGCCCCACTGGATGTTCAGGCCGAGCGCGAGCACGGCGTAGATCGTGGCCATCGACAGGAAGTAGAAGAAGTAGCCGAGCAGCCCGGCGAGTTCCATGGTCAAAGCACCTTGCCGCTGAACAGCCCCGTGGGCCGCCACACGAGCATGATCACCATGAGGGCGAACGCCACCGCCGGCTTGTAGGCCGCCGGCATGACCAGCGTCGACAGCTCCTGCGCGAGCCCGATCACCAGTGCCCCGGCGACCGCGCCGTACGGCTTGCCGATGCCGCCGAAGATCGCCGCGGCGAACACGGGCAGGAGCAGCTTCCAGCCCATGATCGGGTGCAGCCGGGTGTCCATGCCGAGGAAGATGCCGGCCGCGGCCGCGAGTACGCCCGCGATGACCCAGGTCAGCATCACCACCTTGTCGGTGTCGATGCCCGACAGCCGCGCGAGGTCGGGATTGTCCGACATCGCCCGCATGGCCTTGCCGAAGCGTGTCCGCTGCAGGAACAGGTGCAGCGCCAGCATCAGGGTGGCCGCACCCGCGATGATCAGGACCTGGGTCGGCTGGATGCGCAGCCCGCCGGCGAGGACCCACGGCTGCGAGATCCCGGCCTGGTAGACGGCGTTGTCCGGCCCCCAGATCATCTGGATCAGGCTGCGCAGCATCAGCGCGACACCCACCGAGCTGATCAGCAGGATGATGGGCGAGACCCGCTGCAGGCGGCTGTAGAGGGCGCGGTCGATGACCACCGCGACGGCGCCGGTCGCGACCAGGCCGAGGCCGAAGGCGGCGAACATGGGCATGCCCATGCCCGCGACACCGGCCAGCGCGAAATAGGCACCGAGGGTCATCAGGTCGCCGTGCGCGAAATGCGCGAAGCGCAGGATGCCGAAGATCAGCGAGACCCCGATCGCGCCCAGGGCGATGATGCTGCCGAGGACGATGCCGTAGATGAGGAGCTGCAGCAGATCGATCATCGGCTCACCTCATCCGCCCAGGAACATCTCGGCGACCTCGCGGTCGGCAAGCAGGTTGGCCCCGGTGTCCTCGTGGCGATTGGCCCCGAGCACCAGCACGTAGCCGCGGTCGGCGAGGCGGAGCGCCTGGCGCGCGTTCTGCTCCACCATGAGGATGCTCACGCCGGCGGCGTTGATCTCCCGAACGCGCTCGAAGATCAGCTCGATGAACCTCGGCGACAGGCCGGCCGTGGGTTCGTCGAGCAGCAGCACCTTCGGCTCGAGCATCAGCGCGCGGCCGATCGCGACCATCTGGCGCTGACCGCCCGAGAGCGTGCCCGCCGTCTGGCCGCGCTTCTCCTTGAGCGGGGGGAACAGCTCGAACACCCGATCGGCCTGCGCGCGGAAGTCGTCGCGGCGAATGAACGCGCCCATCTCGAGGTTCTCGCGCACCGTCAGCGACGGGAACACGTTCGCCTCCTGCGGGACGTAGCAGATGCCGCGGCGGACGATCTTGTTCGGCGCGAGCCGGCTGATGTCCTCGGCGTCGAGCGTCACGCGCCCGGAGCGCACGTTGACCAGCCCGAAAAGCGCCTTCATCGCGGTCGACTTGCCGGCACCGTTGGGGCCGACGACGACCACAATCTCGCCGGCCTCGACACGCAGCGACACCCCGTGCAGGATGTCGGCGCCGCCGTAGCCGCCGTGGATCGCCTCCGCCGCGAGCAGGGTCATGACTCGGCTTCGGCGGCGGCGCCGCCGCCCAGGTAGGCCTCGAGCACGGCGTCATTCGAGCGGATCTCCGCCATCGTGCCCTGGGTCAGCACCCGCCCCTGCGCCATGACCACGACCGGGTCGCACAGCTCGGCGATCAGGTCCATGTCGTGCTCGATGATGCAGAAGGTGTAGCCGTGCTCGCGGTTGAGGCGGCGGATGTCCTCGGCGAGGCGGCCCAGCAGTGTGCGGTTGACGCCGGCGCCGGGCTCGTCGAGAAGCACCACCCGCGCCTCGGTCATCATCGTGCGGCCCAGCTCGAGGAGCTTCTTCTGGCCGCCCGACAGATTGGCGGCCAGCTCGTCGCGCAGATGGGCAAGCTGCAGGAACTCGAGGACGCCCTCCGCGCGCTCGCGCACGGCACGCTCCTCGCGGCGCACGCGAGCGAAGCGCAACAGCGTCGACGCCACGCTCTCGCCGGACTGGCCCGGGGGCACGATCATCAGGTTCTCGATCACCGACATGCGCCCGAACTCGTGCGGGATCTGGAAGGTGCGCACGAGACCCCGGTGGAAGCGGCGGTGGGCGGGCAGCGCCGTGATGTCCGTGCCGTCAAGCAGCACCCGGCCCGAGTCGGGCTGCAGGAACCCGGCGGCGATGTTGAACAGCGTCGTCTTGCCGGCGCCGTTGGGGCCGATCAGGCCCGTGATGGACCCCTCCGTCACCCCGAACGAACAGCCGTCGACGGCACGCAGTCCGCCGAAGGTCTTGACGATGTCTTCGACCTCGATCATTGCACGGGCATGACGCGGATGGGAGGCACGCGACGATACACACGGCCCCGGCGCACCTCAAGCTGGGACGGCTTCCCCACGGCCCGGGCACGACGTTATGATTTCGAATCGAAATCGTTTTAGGATGTCGTATCGCGACAAGCAGTGCGTCGCATGAGGCTGTGCCGCAGCGTGCCAAAAAGGCTATGATGCGGCTCGCCGCGTGGGGCAACGGTGCAGCAAGAGGAGATCCGATGGCCGACAGTGCGAAAGGCGAAGCGCCCGTCAAGCCGATCCGCAAGCGGGCCAAGCCCAAGGGGCGATCGGTCGACCCCGAGGCGCTCGTGGACATCCAGGCGCTGCTCGGCGACGCCTCGCGCCAATCAGACCTGCTGATCGAGCACCTGCACAAGATCCAGGATCACTACGGCTGCATTTCGGCCGAGCACCTGGTCGCGCTGGCCCGCGAGATGAAGCTCTCGCCGGCCGAGGTCTACGAGGTGGCCACGTTCTACCATCACTTCGACGTGGTGAAAGAGGGCGAGGAGGCACCCCCCGGGCTCACCGTGCGGGTGTGCGACTCCATCACCTGCGAGATGTACGGCTGTGACGAGCTGGTCGATCAGCTCGAGGAGGGGCTCGGCAGCAATGTCCGCGTCCAGCGCGTGCCCTGCGTGGGCCGTTGCTACGATGCACCCGTCGCGGTCGTCGGTCGCAACCAGGTCCCGGAGGCGTCGCTCGACGGCGTCCGTTCCGCGGTCGAGGCCCGGGAAACGATGCCGGCGCCGCCCGCGGAGACGGTGCACTACGCCGATTACCGTGCCGATGGCGGGTACCGGGTGCTCGCCGAGTGTGTCAATGGCGAGCGCGAGGTCGAGGACGTCGTCACGACGCTCGAGAACGCGAAGCTGCGCGGCCTCGGAGGGGCCGGCTTCCCGGCCGGCAAGAAGTGGCGTGCCCTGCGCAACGAGCCCGAGCCGCGCTACGTGGCCATCAACATCGACGAGGGCGAGCCCGGGACGTTCAAGGATCGCCATTTCCTCGAACGCGACCCGCATCGCTTCCTCGAGGGCACGCTCATCGGCGCCTGGGCGATCAACGCGCCCGACGTTTACCTGTACCTGCGCGACGAGTACGCCGCGGCCGAGCAAGTGCTGCATCGGACCGTCGCCGAGCTGATCGCGGACGCGCCGTGCGCGCTGCCGCGGATCCACATCCGCCGCGGGGCCGGGGCCTACATCTGCGGCGAGGAGTCGGGCATGATCGAGTCGATCGAGGGCAAGCGCGGCATGCCGCGCCTGCGCCCGCCGCTGGTCGCCCAGATCGGCATCTTCGGCCGCCCCACGCTCGAGCAGAACCTGGAGACGATGCACTGGGTGCGCGACGTGCTCGAGAAGGGGCCCGAGTGGTTCTCGCAGCACGGGCGCAACGGCCGCACCGGGTTCCGCTCGTTCTCCGTCAGCGGGCGCGTGAAGCAGCCGGGCGTGCACGTCGCGCCCGCAGGCATCACCCTGCGCGAGCTGATCGACGAGTACTGCGGCGGCATGCAGGACGGCCATCGGCTGTACGGCTACTTCCCGGGCGGGGCATCGGGGGGCATCCTGCCGGCCTCCAAGGCCGATGTCCCGCTCGATTTCGACACCCTGCAGGATGCCGACGAGAACTGCTTCATCGGCTCGGCGGCGATTGTCGTGCTGTCGAACCGCGACAGCGCGAAGCAGGCCGCGCTGAACACGATGCGCTTCTTCCACCACGAATCCTGTGGCCAGTGCACCCCCTGCCGGGTCGGCACGGCCAAGGCGGCGCACCTGATGGAACAGCGGCGCTGGGACACCGACTTGCTGGACGAGCTGGCGACCTGCATGGTCGATGCCTCGATCTGCGGGCTCGGCCAGGCCGCGCCCAATCCGATGCGTTGCGTGATCAAGTACTTCCCGGAGGAACTGTCCTGATGGCTGCCCAACCCGAGCACGTCGTCGAAACCGTCACCTTCACCCTCGACGGTGAGCAGATCACCGCCCTCGAGGGCGAGACCATTCTCCAGGCCGCGGACCGCGAGGGTCTCGGCACCGAGATCCCGCGGCTCTGCTATACGGAGGGCCAGCGTCCGGTCGGCAACTGCCGCTCCTGCATGGTCGAGATCGACGGCGAGCGCGCGCTCGCGCCATCGTGCTGGCGGCTGCCGAAGGCGGGCATGGTCGTGCGCAGTGGCACAGAGCGGGCCCGCCTGTCGCAGAAGATGGTGCTCGAGCTGCTGCAGTCGGACATGCCGGACACCGAGTACACGCCGGACAGCGAACTGGACTACTGGGTCCGCGAGACCGGCGTGCCGACACCGCGTTTCCCGTCGCGCAAGCAGCCCGCACCGGACCTTTCGCATCCGGCCATGGCGGTCAATCTCGATGCCTGCATCCAGTGCACGCGCTGCGTGCGTGCGTGCCGCGAGGAACAGGTCCACGACGTCATCGGCTTCGCCTTCCGCGGCGACCAGGCGGAGATCGTGTTCGACCTCGGCGACCCGATGGGCGAGTCCTCCTGCGTCGCCTGCGGCGAGTGCGTCCAGGCCTGTCCGACCGGGGCGCTGATGCCGGCCCAGGGGGTCGGCATGATCGAGGAGGACGAGAAGGTCGACTCGGTCTGCCCCTACTGCGGCGTCGGCTGCCAGCTGCAATACAACGTCAAGGACAACCGGATCCTGCACATCGAGGGCCGCGACGGGCCGTCCAACCACGAGCGCCTGTGCGTCAAGGGCCGCTACGGCTTCGACTACGTCGATCACCCGAATCGGCTGACGAAGCCGCTGGTCCGCAAGGAGGGTGTGCCCAAGGAGCTCAGGAGCGACTTCGATCCGGGCCGCCCCGAGGACATCTTCCGCGAGGCGACCTGGGAAGAGGCAATGGAGCGCGCGGCTTCCGGGTTGCTGGCGATCCGCGAGCAGAGTGGTCCCCAGGCACTCGCCGGCTTCGGTTCGGCGAAGGGCTCGAACGAGGAGGCCTACCTGTTCCAGAAACTCGTGCGTACCGGTTTCGGCACGAACAATATCGATCACTGCACACGGCTGTGTCACGCCTCCTCGGTGGCGGCCCTGATCGAGGGGATCGGCTCCGGCGGTGTGTCGAACCAGGTGCGCGATGTCGAGGACGCCGAAACCATGGTGGTGATCGGCGCCAATCCGACGTCGAATCACCCCGTCGCGGCGACGTTCATGAAGAACGAGGCCGAAAACGGCAAGAACCTGATCGTGATCGATCCGCGGCGCATCGAAATGGCGCGGCACGCCACGCACACGCTGCAGTTCAAGCCGGACACCGACGTCGCGCTCCTCAACTCGATGATGTACACCATCATCGAGGAAGGGCTGACCAACGACGAGTTCATCGAGGCGCGCACCGAGGGCTTCGAAGAGCTGAAGCAGGTCGTGATGAACGCCTACAGCCCCGAAGGCATGGCCGATGTCTGCGGCATCCCGGCCGAGACGATCCGCGAGGTCGCGCGCATCTACGCGACGACCCGGTCGATCATGTTCTGGGGCATGGGCATCTCCCAGCACATCCACGGCACGGACAACAGCCGTTGCCTGATCGCGCTGGCACTGATGACCGGCAACGTCGGCAAGCCCGGCGTCGGCCTGCATCCGTTGCGCGGGCAGAACAACGTGCAGGGCGCCTCGGATGCCGGCCTGATCCCCATGGTCTACCCCGATTATCAGCCGGTCGGGGACGACGAGGTGCGGCGCAAGTTCGAGCAGTTCTGGGGCGTCAGCGACCTTGATCCGGAGCCCGGTCTTACGGTCGTCGAGATCATGAATGCCATCCACGCCGGCAAGCTGCACGGGATGTACATCGTGGGCGAGAACCCGGCGATGTCCGATCCCAACCTGAACCACGCCCGCGAGTCGCTCGCGAGCCTCGATCACCTGGTCGTGCAGGATCTGTTCCTGACCGAGACGGCGGCCTATGCGGACGTGGTGCTGCCGGCGTCCGGCTTCCCGGAGAAGACGGGGACGTTCACCAACACCGATCGCCGCGTGCAGCTCGGTCGCAAGGCGCTCGACACGCCCGGCAGCGTGCGCCAGGACTGGGAACTGATCCAGGCAATGGCGCAGCGCATGGGCCTCGACTGGGACTACGGCGACGTCGGCGAGGTCTACGAGGAAATGCGCCAGTGCATGCCGTCGATTACCGGCATCACATGGGAGCGACTGCAGGCGCAGGACTCGGTCACGTATCCCTGCGAATCACTGGACGACCCCGGCCAGGGTGTCGTCTTTCGCGAGACGTTCCCGACCGACAACGGCCGGGCGAGGTTCGTGCCGGCGCACCTCATCAGCGCCGACGAGACGCCCGATGACGAGTACCCCTACGTGCTGATTACCGGGCGCCAGCTCGAACACTGGCATACCGGCTCGATGACGCGCCGTGCCTCGGTGCTGAACGCCATCGAGCCGATCCCGGTGGTCAGCATGCACCCGCTCGACATGTACGCGCTGGGTGCCACGCAGGGCGACCCGCTGCGGATCTGGTCCCGCCGTGGCGAGGTCCACGCGTACGCCCGTGGTGACGACGGCATGCAGCGCGGGGAGGTGTATCTGCCGTTCGGCTACCACGAGTCGGCCGCCAACCTGCTCACGAACGAGGCGATCGACCCGTACGGCAAGATCCCCGAATTCAAGTACTGTGCCGTGCAGGTCGGTCTCGGCGAGTCCGTCACCGCCGACCAGTACTGAGCCACCCGGGCCGGCCGGCGCCGCGCGCCGGTCGGCTTTGCGACTTTTCGGGGCCGCGCCCACCGCGAGCGTGCGCGGTCGCTGCCCGTCGCTCGTGATACGCTGTCGAACGTATCCGAACGGTCTCGATTTCGATGGCAAAAGCGGTCTCCGACCTGCCGACCGGCATCAATGCACACGTTTCGCCGGAAGGGCGGCTCGAACTGCTGTCGCAGGACGAGGTCAATCGCCTCTGCGACGCGAGCCGCACGCAGATGTACGACCTGCTCTGGCGCTGTGCCTACGCGGTGCTCAATTCGGGCAGCCATAGCGACGACACGAAGCGCCTGCTCGAGGGCGCGCGCGGATTCGACATCCGGGTGCTTCAGCGCGAGCGCGGCGTCAAGCTCGAGCTGACCGACGCGCCGCGCCAGGCGTTCGTCGACGGCGAGATCATCCACGGGATCCGCGACCACCTGTTCGCCGTGCTGCGCGACATCGTCTATGTCGCCACCGAGATCGAGGACAGTGATCGCTTCGACCTGCACGACCCGCGCGGCGTGACGAACGCGATCTTCCATATCCTGCGCAACGCCCACGTCCTGCGTCCCCAGCTGCATCCGAACCTGGTGATCTGCTGGGGTGGCCACGCGGTCGGGCGCGCGGAATACGATTACACCAAGGAGGTCGGTTACGAGCTCGGCCTGCGCCTGCTCAACATCTGTACGGGGTGCGGTCCCGGTGCGATGAAGGGGCCGATGAAGGGCGCGACGATCGCCCACGCGAAGCAGCGCGTGACCGAGGGCCACTACCTCGGCATCACCGAGCCCGGCATCATCGCGGCGGAGTCGCCGAATCCAATCGTCAACGACCTCGTGATCATGCCGGACATCGAAAAGCGGCTCGAGGCCTTCGCCCGGGTCGGGCACGGCTTCGTCGTGTTCCCGGGCGGCGTCGGCACGGCCGAGGAGATCCTCTACCTGCTCGGGATCCTGCTGCATCCGGACAACCGCGAGATGCCGTACCCGCTCGTGTTCACGGGACCGTCGGAAAGCGCGGATTACTTCCGCCGCATCGACCAGTTCATCGGCCGCGCGCTGGGCGAGGATGCGCGCTCGCGATATCGCATCGTGATCGACGACAGCCGGGCCGTCGCGCGGGAGATGCGCGATGGCATGGCCGCCGTGCGCGAGTTCCGCAAGAAGCACTCGGACGCCTTCTACTTCAACTGGCTGCTGCACGTCGAGTCGGAGTTCCAGGAGCCCTTCACGCCGACGCACGAGAACATGGCGGCGCTCGAACTGCACCGCGATCAGTCCCCGCATCGCCTCGCGGCGAATCTGCGCCGCGCCTTCTCCGGCATCGTCGCCGGGAATGTCAAGGAGGAGGGCATCCGCGCCATCGAGGAGCGCGGCCACTTCGAGATCCACGGCGACGCCGAGGTCATGGGCATGCTCGACGACCTGCTGCGCTCGTTCGCCGATCAGGGCCGGATGAAGCTCCCCGGAACCGAATACACGCCCTGCTACCGGATCGTTTCGTGACGACCTTTACCGAACCGCGAGTCAACACGAATGGACCCGAACAGCCTTGAACAAGCCCGCGCGGCATCACGACGGCGGCACGGGTAGCCACCGGTTCGCAGAGACGTCGCGGGTTCCGCGGAGATCGGCCCGGTAACGGAAAGCGCGCACCGGTGGGCTGGCCTCCTACGGGCGTGCCCGCAAGGGCCGCCGATGCTGCCGCGGGCGCAGGGATGTCTGCACGGGGCCCTTGACCGCTTTGTGAGGCGGGGCTTGTCCGGGCTTTCGCCACGAAGCGGCGTCTGCCCGGCAGTCACGGTGATGCACCTGCGCGCCGGGTGGTCCGCCTGCTGCACATTCGTGTTCATGCGTGGCTGTGTCCGACCGCAGCATCCGGTCATCGATGACGATCCGCACCCGTTGCATCCGGGAGCCGGTCGATGCGACCGACCGGACGCGGGTGCCCGTCGACCGGATAGGGCCGCGCGGGAGCCGCAGGGCGGACGCGGCGCTCGACCGCAGGGGGCGCGAGGTCGCGCCGCGCACGGCGCTGCGCAAGTGCTTCGGGCACGACGCCGCCCGGTTCGCGGCCTCCGCCGAGGGCGATTGCCGCGAGCCGGCCGAGCGCCCGGAGGCGGTTGCCGGGTTGCTGGAACTCGCGCAACGCGGTGATCTGACGCGGGTGTACGCGGCTCGCGACCGCCGCTACAACCGTGCGCGCGTGCTGGCCGAAGACCTCGGCGATGGCCGACGGCGACCCGCGCCGTCGATGATGATCTGGGCGACGGATCACTCGAATGGAGGTGACCGCCATGATGGAACGACGCGCATTCCTGGCCGCGCTCGCCGGCGTCACCGCCCTGCTGGCGTTCGGTCGCCGCGGGCGCGCGGCGGCGGTGGAGGCGCCGGCGGACCCCGAGACGATCCGACCGATCGAGCGCTCGAGCCGCGAGTGGCGGGAGCTGCTGACCGAGAAGCGGTACCACATCCTGCGCGAGGCAGGCACGGAGCGTCGCGGTGCGAGCGCGCTCACCGGCGAGAAGCGCCCGGGTGAATACCTCTGCGCGGGTTGCGGGCTGCTCCTGTTCCGCTCCGAGTGGAAGTACGACAGCGGCACGGGTTGGCCCAGCTTCTACGATGTGCACGCGGCCCACATCGCCACGCAGACCGACGACAAGTTGTGGTATGCGCGCACCGAGTATCACTGCGCGCGCTGCGGTGGGCACCAGGGGCATGTGTTCGAGGACGGGCCCGAGCCGACGGGCCGGCGCTACTGCAACAACGGCTTCGCACTCGAATTCCAGCCCCGGGCAGGCTGACGGTTCGCCGGGGTCGGCCTACAATCGTCGTCATGGATGCAACGACGAGCCACTTCCGCAAAGCCGATTTCCGCCCCGCCACGGGGCTGCGCAGCCCCCACGTCCAGTCGATCATCGCCAGCATGAAGCTGCGGCGCTGGGCCTTGCGGATGCAGCCGTCGGGCCTGCGCCGTGCGGCCGAGAGCCGCCTGATCACCGTTTCCGACGGCACGCGACTGCAGGCCTGGCTGTCGCGCCAGCCCGGCGAGAGCCGCGGCACGGTCCTCATGTTCCCGGGTTGGGAGGGGCACCAGGACTCGATCTACATGCTCACGATCGGGACCCGCCTGTACGAGAGCGGCTGGGACGTCGTGCGCCTCAATTTCCGCGACCACGGCGACACCCATCATCTCAACGAGGGCCTGTTCCACTCCTGCCTGCTCGACGAGATGATCGAGGGCGTCAAGCAATGCGCGGAGCTCATGCCGCGCCGCCCGCTGGTCGTGGGCGGCTGCTCGCTCGGCGGCAACTTCGCCCTTCGCGTCGGCATGCGCCGCGAAACGGACCGTATCCCGGTCGACGGCGTGTTCGGCATCGGCCCCGTCATCAACGCGCACAACACGCTGGCGGCCATGGAGGGCACGCTGTCGGTCTACCAGCGCTACTTCATTCGCAAGTGGCTCGCCTCGCTGTCGCACAAGGGCGAGCTGTTCCCGGATCGCTACGACATGGGGCCGGCGCTGCAGATGCAGAGCGTGCGCGAGATCACCGACTGGCTGGTGCAGCAGGATCACATCCAGATGCCGTCGCTGGACGACTACCTGCGCGGCTACTCGCTCGACGACGGCTCGCTGCGCCGGCTGCGCATCCCGGCGCTGATGCTGGTAGCGCGCGACGACCCCATCATCCCGTTCGCTGATTTCCGCGACCTGGAGGTCGGGCCGGAGACCGTGATCGAGGTCGCCGACCACGGCGGCCATTGCGGCTTCGTCGACCGCTGGACCCTGCGCAGCTGGCTCGAGCGCCGTATCGAGCAGGTGCTGGCGGCACCGCCGTTCGATCGCCCCAGGCCGCTGGAGGCCGCATCCGGGCCTGTCGGCGCGGCGAAAGCGGGTGCGGGCTCGATCACGACGGAACCACCATGAGCACGCTGCGCGCGGTCGCCCTCGGGGCGCTGCTGCTGGCGCCCGCCGGCTGGGCCGACGACACTGCGCCGCGACCGTCGCCCGAGTACGCCCCCGCGGAGGTCGTGGGGATCGTGCTGCGGGCCCTGGCCACGCCCGACGAGCCGAGCGAGGACGCGGGGATCGAAACGACGTTCCGTTTCGCCTCGCCTCAAAACCGGGCGCAGACGGGGCCGCTGGAGCGCTTCAAGCGGCTGGTCGAGAACCGCGTCTACGCGCCGCTGCTCGGCCACGAGCGCGCCGTCCGCGGCGACATGGCCGTGGACGGTGAGCGCGCGCGCGAGCGGGTGCAGGTGATCGCCGGGGACGGCACCCGGGCCGAGTACGGCTTCGTCCTGTCGCGCCAGCCAACCGACGCGGAGTGCGGCGGCTGCTGGATGACCGACGCGGTGATCCGGGTCAAGCCCGAGGGACAGGCCCTCTAGGGCCGTTCAACGCCCGGTCGCCGGCTTTTCGACGGCCCTCGCGGCGCCTGGCGGTGTTGCATCGCCCCACCATGAGGCGCGCCGTGGCTCGCCGGCGCGCCTTGCCCGCCACCGCGATACCTCGCCGGGAACGCTCGGCCAACTGCCGTTCAAGGGCACCCGGCGCCTGCCCGGGTCGGCCGGCCGCCGGC
>CAZVFN010000001.1:0-5826 GCA_964626335.1 uncultured Ectothiorhodospiraceae bacterium | reverse complement strand
CGGCCGCCGGCATCGGCTACCCGAGGCGCTGCTGAGGTGCCTCGGTCCGCTCCTCCATGTCGATCTCCTCGAGCGACATCAGCGCGGCGTTACCGCCCTGGGCCGTGGTGTCGATGCACAGCACGCGCTCGGTCGCGAACCGGTGCAGGTAGTGCGGCCCGCCCGCCTTCGGGCCCGTGCCGGACAGTCCCTCGCCGCCGAACGGCTGCTGCCCCACCATCGAGCCGATCTGGTCGCGGTTGACGTAGGTATTGCCGACCTTGAGGCGCTCGTGGATGTACTCGATCGTCTCCTCGATGCGCGAGTGGATGCCCAGCGTCAGACCGTAGCCCGTGGCGTTGACATTGGCGATCACCTGGTCGAGCTCGTGCTCGCGGTAGCGCACGACGTGCAGGATCGGCCCGAAGATCTCGCGCTCGAGCTGCGACAGGCCGTCGAGCTCGTAGGCGCGCGGCGCGAAGAACAGGCCGTGCTCGTTGCCCGGCTCGAGCTGCGCCTGCGCGAGCGGGCGCGCGTCGCGGTCCATGCGCGCGGCATGCGCCTCGAGCATGCCATGGGCGTCCGCATCGATTACGGGGCCGATGTCGTGCTTGATCAGCGCGGGATCGCCGAGGCGCAGCTCGTGCATCGCGCCCGCGAGCATGGTCAGGATCCGGTCGGCCACGTCCGACTGCAGGTAGAGCACGCGCAGCGCCGAGCAGCGCTGGCCGGCACTCTGGAAGGACGAGCGGATGATGTCGCTGACGACCTGCTCGGGCAGCGCCGAGGAGTCGACGATCATCGCGTTCTGCCCGCCCGTCTCGGCGATCAGGGGCACGATCGCGCCGGGCCGGTTGGCGAGCTGCTGGTGGATGAGCTTGGCCGTGTCGATGCCGCCCGTGAAGGCGACACCCGCCAGGGCGTCGTGTGCCAGCAACGGCGGTCCGACGTCCTCGCCGCGGCCCGGGATGAGCTGCAGCACGTCGTCCGGGATCCCCGCCTCGCGGAACGCCTGCGCCGCCGCGAAGCCCATCAGCGGCGTCTGCTCGGCCGGCTTGGCGATCACGGCATTGCCCGCCACCAGCGCGGCCGCGATCTGGCCGGTGAAGATGGCCAGCGGGAAATTCCAGGGGCTGATGCAGACGAACACCCCGCGCCCGTGGAGCTCGATCTGGTTGAGCTCGCCGGTCGGGCCGGGCAGGCGCTGCGGTCCGTCGAACTCCGCGCGCGCCCGTGCGGCGTAATAGCGGCAGAAGTCGGCCGCCTCGCGGACCTCGGCGACGCCGTCGGGGAGGCCCTTGCCGGCCTCGCGCGACGCGATCGCCATGAACCAGCCCATGTCGCGCTCGAGGATCTCCGCCATGCGCTCGAGGATGGCGGCGCGGCGGCCGGCGGGCGTGTTGTCCCAGGCGGGCTGGGCGGTGCGCGCGCGCGCCATCGCCTGGTCGCATTGCTCCGGGGTCGCGTTGACGAGTGTGCCCACCTGCCGGCGGCGGTCGGACGGGTCGGTCACGCCCTGGGCCTCGCCCAGCTCGACGCGCCCACCGATGATCGGCGCGCAGTGCCAGCCGTCCTTCGCCGCGCGCTCCATGTCCCGGTCGAGCTTTTCCAGCTCGTTGATGTCGGACAGGTCGATGCCGCGCGAATTCAGGCGCTGCTTGCCCAGGATGTAGCGCGGCAACGGGATGCGGGCGTGGCGCTTGTGCTCGAGCGAGCGCACCCACTCGATGGGATCGCGCACGATCTCGTCGATGGGTGCGCGGTCGTCGATGAGCCGGTTGACGAACGAGCTGTTGGCGCCGTTCTCCAGCAGGCGCCGGACCAGGTAGGGTAGCAGGTCCTCGTGGCTGCCGACGGGCGCGTAGATGCGCACCGGGATGTCGAGCCCCTCCTCGCCCAGCACCTGGTTGTAGAGCGCCTCGCCCATGCCGTGCAGGCGTTGGAACTCGAAGCCCTCCCGGTCACCCGCGAAGCTGCAGACGGCGGCGACCGTGTGCGCGTTGTGCGTGGCGAACTGCGGGTAGAACACGTCCCGGTCGGCCAGCATGCGCCGCGCGCAGGCGAGGTAGGAGACGTCCGTGTTCGACTTGCGCGTGAACACGGGGTAGTCCTCCAGGCCCCGTTCCTGGGCCAGCTTGATCTCCGTGTCCCAGTACGCCCCCTTGACCAGGCGCACCAGCAGTCGCCGGCGCGAGCGCCGCCCGAGGTCGGCCAGCCAGTCGATCAGGGGCAGGGTGCGCTTCTGGTACGCCTGGATCGCGATGCCGAGCCCGTCCCAGCCCGCGAGTTGCGGATCGGTGGCGAGCGCCTCGAAGACGTCGAGCGTGGGCTCGAGCCGGTCCGCCTCCTCGGCGTCGATGTTGAAGCCCATGTTGCGTTCCTTCGCCATGCGCGCCAGCTCGGTCACGCGCGGCACCACCTTGTCGCGGACCACGTCCGGCTGGGCGAATTCGAAGCGCGGATGCAGGGCCGTCAGCTTGACCGAGATGCCGGGGGCGTCGAGCAGGCCGCGCTCGCCCACCTGCTTGCCGATCCGCCTGATCGCGTCGGCGTAGGACTCGTAATAGCGCCCGGCGTCGGCCTCGGTGCGCGCGCCCTCGCCGAGCATGTCGTAGGAATAGCGATAGCCGATCCTCTCCATGCCGCGGGCGCGCTTTTGCGCCTCGTCGATGTCGCGGCCGAGCACGAACTGGCGGCCCATGATGTTCATGGCCTGGCGCACGGCGGAGCGGATGAACGGCTCGCCGCTGCGCGAGACCAGGCGCCCGAGCACGCTGCGCAGGTTGTGCTCCTTGCCGGCGCCGAACTTGACCACACGCCCGGTGAGCATCAGGCCCCAGGTCGAGGCGTTGACGAAAGGCGAATTCGACTGGCCCAGGTGCTCCTCCCACTCGCCTTCGCCGAGCTTGTCGCGGATGAGCTTGTCGACCGTCTCGCTGTCGGGCACGCGCAGCAGTGCCTCCGCCAGGCACATCAGGGCGATGCCTTCCTCGCTGGAGAGCTCGTACTCGAGCATGAAGGCATCGACGCCGCCCTTGCCGATGCGCCCGGCGCGCACCGCCTCCACCAGGCGGCGCGCATGCTGCTCGATCGCGCGCTGCTGGCCCTCGGGGAGCTGGAGCTGCTCGAGCAGGGCGTTGACGCAGGCCTCTTCGTCGATTCGGTAGTGACGCCGCACCTCGGCGCGCAGCGGGTCGGGCTGCTGCAGCGGCTGGTCGAAAATCATGTTTGCTCACCTCACAAGGATACGGCCAGAATATAGGCAATGTGACAGCGGATGTTTTGCTGTTGTGGCGTATTTAATAGTATTTTATACTGCCTGTACTCGTTTACGGCGGTCGGAACAATGTCGAAAAAGGCCCCGCGCAAAGTATCCGACCACCGGCTCGATCGCACGGACAAGCGGATCCTGCGCGAGCTGCAGGCCAACGGCCGCATCTCCAACGTCGAGCTCGCACGGCGCGTGAACCTGAGCGCGACGCCCTGCCTGGAGCGGGTCCGGCGCCTGGAGCAGGGGGGATACATCCGTGACTACGTCGCGATCGTCGATCCGCACCGCATCGAGGCCTCCCTGCTACTCTATGTCGAAGTGACCCTTGATCGCACCACGCCCGACATCTTCGAGCGCTTCAAACAGGCGATCGCGGCACGCCCGGAGGTCCAGGAGTGCCACATGGTGGCGGGCGGCTTCGACTACCTCGTGAAGGTCCGCGTGCCGGACATGGAGGCCTATCGGCATTTCCTGGGCGAGGGACTGACGGCGGCGCCGGGTGTGCGCGAGACCCACACGTACGTGGTCATGGAAGAGATCAAGGAAACCACCGCGATCGAGATCCGGGACTGAGCGCGCATGGCCGCTGTCCACACCAATGGCAATGTCGGCGTCACCGGCCTGCTGCTCGCGGGCGGGCGCGCGACGCGCATGGGCGGCCGCGACAAGGGGTTGATCGAGGTCGCGGGGCGACCGCTGGCCGCGCACGTTCTGGCAGGCCTGGGGCCGCAGGTGGACGAGCTGCTGATCAACGCCAACCGCCATGCCGGCGCCTATGCGGCGCTCGGCGCCACGGTCGTGGCGGACCCGATCGAGGGCTACCTCGGCCCGCTCGCCGGCGTCCTCGCCGGCCTCGAGCAGGCATCGCGGCCGCTCGTGGCGACGCTGCCGTGCGATTCGCCGTTCGTCCCGGGCGATCTGGTTGCCCGCCTGCGCGCCGCCCTGAACGACGCGGACGCCGCGATCGCGGTCGCGCACGACGGCGAGCGCCGCCAGCCGGTGTTCATGCTGCTGCGGGCGGAGCTGGCCGCTGACCTTCGGGCCTGGCTCGCGGCCGGCGGGCGCAAGATCGACGCCTGGTACGCGGATCACCGCGTGGCCGATGCCGACTTCAGCGACCGCAGCGATACATTCATCAACATCAACACGCCGGACGAGCGCGACGCCGCGGAGGCGCACCTGCAGGCGGCGGAGCCGGGCGAATGAGCGCGCCGAGCTGTGACGACCCGCACAAGGGCGGGGCCATCGATGTCGAGGCGGCCCACGAGCGGATTGCCGCCGCGGTGCAGCCGGTCGCGGCCGCCGAGCACGTGCCGCTGGCCGCGGCGCTCGAACGCGTCCTGGCCGAGGATCTGCACGCGGGCTTCGACATCCCGCCCGATCGCAATGCCGCGATGGACGGCTTCGCCCTCCGCGGCAGCGACCTGGACGCCGCGGGCAACGCCCGGCTGCGCCTCGTCGGCACCGCGTGGGCGGGCCACCCGCTCGAGCGCCGGATCGGCCCCGGCGAGGGCGCGCGCATCATGACCGGCGCCCCCGTGCCCGAGGGCGCCGACACCGTCGTCATGCAGGAGCGCAGCACGACCGAGGACGACCGGGTGACGATCCGGCGCGGCGAGTCCGGCAGCAATATCCGCGCGGCGGGCGAGGATCTGCCGGCCGGCGCCCTGGCGCTCGCTGCCGGCAGCCGCGTCCGGCCGGCCGAGCTCGGCGTCATCGCCTCGCTCGGGCTGACCCGGGTACCGGTGCTGCGGCGCCCGCGCGTGGCCGTGTTCGCCACCGGCGACGAACTCTACGAGCCGGGGCAGCCGCTGCGGCCGGGCGGGCTCTACGACAGCAACCGCTACACGGTCCGTGCCATGCTCACACGCGTCGGCGTGGACATCGACGACCGGGGTCATCTGCCGGACGACCGCGAAGCCGTGGAGGCCTCGCTCGCCGCCGCCGCCGAGCAGAACGACGCGGTCGTGACCACCGGTGGGGTCTCGGTGGGGGCGGCCGACCATGTGGCCCTGGTCCTGCGTGACCGCGGCGACGTCGCGTTCTGGCAGATCCGGATGAAGCCGGGTCGGCCGCTCAATTTCGGTACGCTCGGCGGTGCGCTCATGTTCGGCCTGCCGGGCAACCCGGTCTCGGCGATGGTCACATTCTACCAGTTCGTGCAGCCGGCCCTGCGCATGCTGGCCGGGGCCGGGTACCGCCGTCCGCCGGTGCTGCGCGCCCGCGCCGGCGTCGCGTTCGCGAAGAAGCCGGGGCGCGCCGAGTATCAGCGCGCGCGCCTCATGACCGGCGACGACGGCACGCCAACGGTCGAGCCGGTCGGCCCGCAGGGCTCCGGGCGCCTGAGCTCGATGGCCCGGGCCGGCTGCTTCGTCGTGATCCCGGCCGACAGCGCCGGCGTCGCCGCGGGCGAATGGGTCGACGTGCAGCCCTTCGAAGGCGTGGTCTGAGCCGCCTTGGCCGAGCCCATCCTGGGCGGGGCCCGCTCGGGCAAGCGCGCGCACGCCGAGGCCCGCGCGCGGGCCAGCGGGCTTGCCGTGACCCGTGTCGCCACGGCGGGCGCGGGCGACGCCTTC